>JAEUTM010000580.1 GCA_016788025.1 Bacteroidia bacterium | reverse complement strand
AATTTGCACGAATGAGGTACCAGGCTGACTTGTTGTTTTTAACCATTAGAAATGTAAAGCACAGTCCTAACACCGCGAGAAACAACCAAACATACACCCCAATTCTAAGATAGGTAAGATCAAAAATACCGATATAAATGGTGTTCCTGTACGCTGTAGATAAAAGCATAAGGACATTCTGAAGGATCCAGATATAGATCAGAGCTTTAAGAACATTGTGATTCTTAATGCTTCTAAAATCGCGTCGTGAAAGGAATATGATAAGACCAACGGCAATCACAATCGAAAAAATGATCAATTGCACACCATCATGTACAAAATCTGAATGGCTCATTCCTTCCGGGAGTCCATCTTCAAAGAAAATGGTCCTTGCATCGCCTACATTAAGAACAAATAACATGATGTTTAAGAATACAAGAAGAATAATTCCCGAAGAAATTTCGGTTTGATGGTTATTTTGTTTTTCGGCTTCAAAGTTCCGAGTATTGAGAAGCAGCCCTTGCTCCAAGCCTTCCACCAAAAAAATGGTTTTATGGTTTAAGAGTCCATAACTTATAAAAAAACCAAAGCTTGTAAACACGAACCATGGAAGGCTGATAAACTTTAGATTTATCCAGGCGGTATTCTCGGCAAACAGAGGATTGGAATTCCTGTATAAGACAAAAAACAATAAACTCATCAAAACGGCCATAAATATGGTGAAGTAACGGTAAGATCTTTTACCCTGTGAACCGGCCAATGGACTGATGGTACGTTTTGAAGCATCTAAGAAAACGTGGATTACCGATCCGAGTACAGAATATATTGAATAGAAGCCCGCAAATATTGGAGAGCTTTCGAGCCTGAAAGAATATGCTGAAAGCAACAGCATTCCGCAAATGTTCGCAAAAACGGCGAGCGCACTTGAATTGATGAAAATGGCCGCAGAACTTACAACACACATTAGCGCAGAGAAAATCCATGCTCGTTTATACGCTAAATTTCGATTGCGAAATAGTGCGAGAAAAATGAGGAGTGCGTTAAAAATCAGGAAATTTACTCCTGCATTCTGATCGTAAAACAAATAGCTGAAAGCTGCTGTGGCTATTAACACTAAACTAAGATTGTTTTTCATAGGTTTTGGATTTTAGGATAAATAATAAGACAGAAAGGCTCATGGATAAAAAACCGGTAAGAAAAAGCGGATAATTAAACTCCTTTGGCATATAAGAACCTAATTCTTCGAAAAGCTGGCGTGTTGAAAGAAAAGACCAATAGTTAACCGTACCAGAAACGTACTCATAATAATCCCACATAAAGGCTGTAATGCAGATCACTGCGCCAGAAATCATCAAAAACCACTGCGATTTATTTATAAAAACCTCATTGCCTTTTTGGATCCGGTAGATAATACAAACGGAACCAAAGATCATCAGCAGACAAAGCAGACAAGGAGCCCAAACGGGACCAACCCAGGGAAGAGGAATCAAAAAAAGAATGTCCCAGGTAGCTAAAGATTCTGGCCAATCCAGACAAACAAACAAGAATACATAATAGAAAAGATCCCAAATCGCAAATGAAAACACAAAATAGGCAAAGCGCTCAAGTTTTGTTTTGCCCGCAATCACCCCTACTCCAACAAGCATAAATATGGTTGCCAACTCACGAAAGAACTCCACCCGCGCAATGTTCACAGGAATTGTCCTTAGAGGAAACTGGAATCCATCCGAATAGTATAACTCCCGTAAATAAACTACAACAGCGCTTTCCAGAAAGCCCATGGCAATTGAAAAAACAATTACCCAGCTAATGGTTTTACGAAAATTGTTCATGTTCAAGTTTTTTGATTTTATTATTAATGATGTAAAGCAAAATCCCTCCGAATAATCCAAAACTGCAATCTATGAGCTGATGAAAAAAAGGAATACCCCTAATTGGTCCGCAAATAAAGGCCAGAGGAAATACAAGAATACAGGCAAGCACACCAATGATGATGTTTATCCTGTATTTAATAGGATCTAAATAAACAGGGATAAAAAACAAAGCGATGATAATATGGGCAAAAGCGAGCCAGTCTGTACCATAAAGAACAAGATCGGGCGTTGCAGAAATCGCAGCGTGTACCTGCTTAATCCAAATACTTATAAAATTGGGAAATGAGTTATGGTATCTGACCAGGAAATCCATTTCTGTTCTTAACGGAAAGGCTGTGATGCCGCTGAGCAACAAACAGACTATAAAAGCCATCAATATTCGTTTCATTGTTTTCATATTTAAAAGTACTTTGTATTTCAAAGT
>JAEUTM010000374.1 GCA_016788025.1 Bacteroidia bacterium | reverse complement strand
CCATCAGTTAATATTCTGCACGAGATTTATGCGCCACAAGGAGGGACTTTTTCAGCCAGTTCTTACACTGCTGTTTACCTGCCGGGCGGAGTAGGGGAATATACCTGCGCAGCGATTAACAGCAATAATGGTTGTTCAACCATAAAGATATTTACTGTTACTTCCAACAACGCATTTCCATCCTATACGGTATCGAGTCCACAGAACTATACGCTTGGTTGTAATTCGACAAGTTTTGCTGTTGTAAACCTTGGCAATATTCAGTCGGGCGGCGGCGGCGCTACAAGTTATACCCTTCTTTCGCCTGGCAATTCGGCTCCCGGTGGAACATTGAGTCCGGTGACAACCTATACGGTAAATGCACCGGGCACCTATACGGTTGTTGTGAGAGATAATGTCAGCTTCTGCGAAACCAAAGTAGCGATCTCCATTTTGTCGAATACCTTTTTACCTCATATTGATGCAGATACCTTGTATGGCAGTCATATCTTAAATTGTTTTGACCCTAATGTAACCCTTGTAGGTAAGAGTTTGACTCCGGGAGTTATTTATCAGTGGAACTTTCCATTTGCTCCGGGGACTAAACAAAGCGATTCGCTGACGGTAAATACCTTATCTGCTACTCCAACAACTTCTATAGTGGGTAATTTTACCTTGCAGATAACCAATAGCAGCAGTACCTGTAAGAGCACATCTGTTATTACCATTTATCAGAACTTATACCCACCATTTGCTCTGGCTGCAGGCTTAAAACAAATAACCTGTGCTACTCAAACCATCACGCTTAATAATCAAAGTTCAACCACCATTCCACCCAACACGTTCCCAAGAAGTAAACCAATTTCTGCGATTGTGTGGCAGGGGCCTTCACCTCAGGAACCACTATACATTTCCAGTAGCTATGTGGCAGGAGTTCCAGGAGACTATACATTAACAGTAAGAGATCAAAACAATGGATGTACCACTTCTACAACATTCCCGGTTATGGATGCGAGGAACTATCCAACCCTGACCATAAACGATGGTAAAATTGCCTGTGGAAAAGGGCAGGGCACTTTAAATGTGAGTGCCGATGTGAGTAGTGTTACTTACACATGGTCTACGAAGAGCGCCGTTACTGGTTCTACAAGTCTTAACAATTTACCTTATTATGTTGTAAAAGACACCGGAACTTATTATGTAGCTGTGACCAATACATTGAACGGGTGTACAAAAGCAACTTCCGTGCATGTTGTCAGTGACTCCTTAAACGCATCGTTCGATTTAAACCCGTCGAGTGGGTTTGCGCCGCTGACGGTTAATTTTTATAACAATTCAGGTTCTACAGACAGCACCGGAGGGCAGGGTGTTACGGCGATATGGAATTTTGGCAACGGCCAGGATACTACCACAAACATGTCCAACCTTTCACCAAGTATGATTTACAATCAACCCGGCACTTATACAGTTACCATTTATGTAAACAAAGGAACTTGTATGGCTTCAGCAACCAGAACAGTTCACGTGGAAATTCCATCTGAGTTGACCATCCCTAATATCTTTACACCGAATAACGACGGGGCAAACGATTTGTTTTTCCTTAAAGCATCTAACTTAAGTGATATCTCCATGGTTGTTTACGACCGCTGGGGTCATATTGTATACGAACTGAGATCAGACAGCGGAAATATTAGCTGGGATGGTAAGAATCAATATGGAAAAGATTGTGCTGAAGGAACTTATTTTTACATTCTAAAATCCAGTGGTAAGGATGGTAAGGAGTATAATAAAAAAGGAACGATTACCCTGGTGAGGTAGAAAAAGAGCGTTTTACGTACAAAACGCCCCAATTTTAACAAAATTTGGTACGATATTTGAATTATTCAAAGGTTAACTCTTAAACAATAAAAAACATCACATGAGTAAAATTAAACTAAGCATTTCCGCTTTTGTGTTTTTGTTGGTAGCGTTCTGTTCTACAGGTCGCGCCCAACAATTTGAAATCCACCCGATCTATTACACAATTTTTGACCAGGATTCTCTGTCTGGTTTTAACGAATCGGAAGCCCGTGCTATTGCGATCCAGGAGAGATTTTTAGGATCTGAGTTCAAAATAAAGATGTACCGCTTAAAGCGCGAGTATATCAATCAGAAGTACGGTTTAACTGCAAACAAAAGCGGTTATAATAATTCTTATTTTTCAAACCCTTTTGCGGGTGCAAAGCCTGCGGTGGTTCCTGGTTGTTCTAATGAAGATTTCGAAGCATCCAATGCAGCTGTAATCACTGCTACTAACCAGGTTGCTGGTTGGTCTGTATTTGAGGGTTACAATGGGTTTTTAAGTCCTGGTGATAATGGATATTTTCCGGGTGGGTTAAGCGGCGCAAATTCCTGCAATCTTACAGGTTGCTGCCCAATGCCTCCTGCACACAGTGAAATTATTGACTGTAGCGCGCCAGGCGGATATATTGATAACACTATTGGGTCTCAGTACCCAATTTTCTCTGTATTTGGTACTGGTACTGTAAGTGGAGCTGTTGCAAGTAACAGTCAAATTACGCAAGGGATGTTCGGCACCAAGGTATTACGTCTGAATGATGAAAATACTGGTGACTATAGTATGGCTAAGCTTGCAAAAACCTTCTCGGTTAATGCGCAGAACGCATTGTTCCAGTTTGCTTTTATTTCTGTATTTGCTCCGGGTCACAGTTGTTGTGACGCCGGCGGTTTCCAAATTAAACTTTATGATAACGGTCCGGCAGCTAATGGTACACCAACAACGATTACGTGTCCTTCTTTCTCGGTATCTGCACCAAGCAGTGCTTGTACAGCTACTGTTCCTATGCAGTATTATGTTGTCCAATCTTGGACTCCTCATTCAAACAGCAATTATAATAATATCTATAATCCCTGGAAAATCAGCTCCATGGATTTAAGTTTTTATTTAAACCACTACATCACCATCGAGATTATTGTGAGTGATTGTAATGCCGGCGGTCACTTTGGTTGCGTTTATTTTGACGCACAATGCGGACCTATGACTGTGTATGGTAACGGAAATCCGTATGATGCAGGATCTAATGTTGTAGTTCCAACCTGTGGTGCAGCGGGCGCTACTATCTGTGCAGCTGACGGACTTGGACCTTACTCTTGGGCTGGTAGTGGATTAACTCCTGATCAGGGTGTTCCTTCCATGACCAATCAATGTATTACTACAACAATTTCAACTACCTACACTCTATATATGCAGCCACAAGGTGCATGTACTCCTATTTCTAGGATAGTTCAGAGTTCGATTACGCCAGCACCTTTATTGCTTATATCAGGAAATCAGGCACAATGCGGAAGTACCCTCGCTGTTGTGAACGTAACACCTTCCGGCTCTGCGATGAACCCTTCTTCGTTAATATGGAGCCCAACGCCATTGAGTTTAAACACCTCTACCACTCAGGGACAATATTATGTTCCGCTTACAGGGGGATCCACGCCAACGCTGGTCAGTGTAACAGCTTCCGATCCATTAGGATGTAAAATTACTGCAACCCTTAATGTGAACCCGGCACCTCCGGTACCTACGTTCACAATTGCCAATGTAACAAATGCGGCAAGTTTAACCTGCAATACACCATCAGTTGACCTTGCCGCCCAATCGAATTATACTTATGGAACCCTTGATTATTTCTGGGCGAGTGCGAGCAATACCTATTCGACGCAAAATATTAATATTGTGAATCCTGGCACATTTACGGTAGTAGCAACAGATCCTGTTACCCAGTGCTCTATTTCTCACACTTACGCGGTTGGGGTAAACACAATTGCTCCGACCTCTAACGCTAATCCGTTGTTTCAGAACATAACCTGTGCAAATGCAGCTGCTGCCAATGTAACTCTGACGTCAGTTAGCAATACAGTTAATATTACCCAGATGCTCATTAGCCCATCAAGCAGTGGTAGCGGTACATTTGTGTCTACATCACCAACGGTTGCAGCTCCTGTGACGTCGCCTGGTGAGTATAATTATTGTGTGCGTAATGATGAGAATGGTTGTATGACCTGTAAAACGATTACAATCACTACTTCGGATGCATTCCCAAGTTTCAACCTGCTAAGTCCGGACAACTTTACTTTAGGTTGTACAACGAAGAGTGTCGCGACTATAAATATTATTAACGGCCAGGGAGGAAGCGGAGGAGTTGTAAACTACACCTTAATGCCGCCGAACACAACTACACAAACGCCAACCTTTACAAGCAGTACAACCTACACTGTAAATACACCTGGAACATATACGGCGATTGTGGAAGACGACATTTCTCATTGCCAAACCCGTACAGCAATTTCAATTCTTTCTAACACCTTTACTCCAAACAGGGCGGTAAATATGGAAAGACAGATCCTTGATTGCTGGCATCCATCTGTAACCCTGGTAGGTACCAGTACTACAACCGGAGTGGGTTACACATGGACTTTCCCATTTGCACCAGGCTCTAAAAACAAGGATAGTTTAACAGTGAATACGCTTTCAGCAAGCCCTAATACCTCAGTGGTAGGTGTGTTCACATTGACAGTAGAAAACCTGGTGAGCACCTGCAAGAGCCAGACTATACTAACTGTGTTCCAGAACTTATACCAGCCTATTGCAAAGATCACCGGAACAAACGCAGTAACCTGTAAAGTACCAACCATTACTTTAGTAAATCAAAGTAGTACATCTATCCCTCCGAATACCTTCCCTAATACCAGCCCTATTACTGGCTTATGGATGGGCCCTTCTCCTC
>JAEUTM010000347.1 GCA_016788025.1 Bacteroidia bacterium | reverse complement strand
GAAGCTTTTTAGAGAACGATTTAAAATTTTCATTCTAAAATCTGACAACAAAAAAACCGCCCCTATTCATCCCTAAACACCTTACAAAAGAAAATACTGCTCAAAATAAAAGAGTGCGGAGGTTTTTTCACAACCTGACGTATTGCGGCTTGGCGAAGTGGCGGATTTAAAAGCACAAATGTTCAGTTTAGCACAAATGTTTATTAGAATTCCAAATGTTCAATTTAGCACTGAACCCGCCATTTTGCCAAACCGCTGTGTGTGCCTCGCATGAGCGAGCACACGCTTACAGAATGTATTGAAAAATTTCAAAAATGCAATTTTATTTTTTAATAACAAATGTTTGCGTGTGAAAAATTTCCAGCGGGTGAAAGTCCCTGCTACGCGGATTAACAACCCGAAGTATAGCAAGCCGCAAGGTGGTTCATTGTAAAGTGTGCACTGAAGGAAGCGGGACTGCAAAGGTCGGTACTGACGAACAGGAAGTACATAAGAGGCTTAAACGATAAAGGTTTTAAACGACCAGGGGATAAGTAGACACAGCACTACGAAGTCCAAAAGAAAAACATCGTTTAAGTAGATGTAACAGGAATCGACAGAAGGAAAACGCTCTTACCGAGGGAGATCCTGGAATAGATTAGGTTTCTATGCGCCAGGAAGTCAGCAGAGGTCGTAGTACCTGTTGAAACGAGCCGTCACCGAAAAGGATAAAGACGGAGGCCTCAACGATACAGGAAAGGACCAAACATGAGTTGTTCTTGATTCGATAGTGATCCACAAAGGAAGCATTATCTTAAAGAGGACAGGAAGAAAAGAGAATAAATGATTGAGCAAGTACTAAACTTAAGAAACCTCACAAAGGCAGCCTATCAGGTAGCAAAGAACAAGGGTTCTTCCGGCATTGATAAGATGCCGGTAAAAGAACTGTTGAACTACCTGCGCACTGACAGGCAACAACTCTGCGAGGAGATCTTGAGCGGAAAGTACAAAGCACAAGCTATCAAAGGCGTAGCGATACCCAAGAGCAACGGTAAAACCAGAATGTTGGGAGTACCCACGGTTAAAGACCGGATGTTGCAACAAGCGGTGTCTCAGGTAATCGCACTTGGCTTCGAGCAAACGTTCAAAGATCGCAGCTATGGCTTTCGACCCGGAAAGAACGCCCACCAGGCGGTAGTACAGGCAAAGAACTACATTAACGATGGAAACCAATACATCGTTGATATCGACCTTAAAAACTTCTTCGACGAGGTTGACCACTGCCTGATACTACAGTTGATCTACAACAAAGTCAAATGCGCCTCAACAATGCGTTTAATCCGGAAATGGTTGAAAGCTCCGATCATGATCAAAGGCAAGCTCACCAAACGTAGC
The DNA here is from genome assembly GCA_016788025.1 of Bacteroidia bacterium. Classification (GTDB taxonomy): domain Bacteria; phylum Bacteroidota; class Bacteroidia; order B-17B0; family Aurantibacillaceae; genus Aurantibacillus. The sequence continues at coordinate 1,277 of JAEUTM010000347.1, read as the reverse complement.
AAAGGAGTGCCACAAGGAAGCCCGCTGAGCCCACTACTATCGAACATACTTCTCAATGAGCTTGACTGCGAACTTGAGAAACGAAACCTAAAGTATGTGAGGTATGCTGATGATTTCAGTATATATTGCAAAAGCAGGCGTGAGGCCACAGTGGCGGGGAATGCAATCTATCTGTTTCTAAGCAGAAGGTTAAAACTTGAAATCAATCGTGAAAAGAGTGGTATTCGCCGTCCTGTACAATTCGAAATACTGGGCTACAAATTCGTGCCTACGTACAAGAAAAGCGACAGGGGTAAATACCAACTAATTGTGAGTGAAAAGGGGTGGAAACGTTTGAAGCAATCGATCAAATCAGCCACTCGCAAAACTGCACCAAAAAGCTTTGACGAAAGACTACAGGAGCTCAAACTAATTCAAACAGGATGGATAAATTACTTCCGATTGGCAAGTATAAAAGAAAAACTGAATGACTTAGACAGCTGGGTAAGAAACCGTTTAAGATATTGCATATGGAAAGACTGGAAAAAACCAGAGCGGAAGAGGAAAAACCTTCTGCGACTGGGTGTAGATCCAGACCACGCCTATGCATGGAGCAGAACAAGAAAAGGAGGCTGGGCCGTTTCACAAAGTCCTATCCTGACCACAACGATTACAATAGAACGACTCCGAAAAAGAGGCTACGGTGCAATGCTTGATTATTATTTGAAAGTTCGACCCACAACTGATGAACCGCTGTATACGTGAACCAGGACCGAGCTTAAAAAACGTCCGGTGGATGTTTTTGGCGAAGGGGCCGGCTCAGGCGGTGGAGTGGTGTGAGAGGCGCTCCCCGCTGGCTATCCGGCGGGGCCGTCTACTCGATTAGTGGCTGGGCTTTTTTATTTTCTGTCGTTAGCAACATTTTTTGTCTTGCTGAATTGGTGGACAAGCAACACTTCCGTAACTGCAATAAACACAGCAGTCGCCTTGTTTGGGTTTTAAAACAGTTTTGCAATTTTCACATTCGTAAAAATATTGACAAGCGTCTGTCGGCATTGTTTCTTCTTTTTTGTGTCCGCAGTTTGGGCAAGTGATTGTTGATTGTAATATGACTTCCATTTTAATTTTCTTTTTTGTTGGTTACAGAATATCCTGTTGAGTTAATTGCTTTTTCAATTTCGGTTATGTTTGTTTGGGAATTGTCAAACTCTACAATAGCGTTTCCGTTTTCGTAAGATGCGTTTGAACTTATTATTCCTGTCAATTTATTTACTTCGTGATTTACGTGTTCTTCGCAA
>JAEUTM010000298.1 GCA_016788025.1 Bacteroidia bacterium | reverse complement strand
TTACGCCTTCTAGGTCTAATGCTCTTGTCATCAATTCGAGCAATTCGCCATGACGGTTCAGGTAGTTCAGAATCCGGGCATAGTTCGTATATGCTGCAGGATAGTCAGGAGCAAACTTTACGGCCAGTTTCATATGTTTGTATGCCTTTTCATGGTCATCGAGTATGTAGAAGTAAAGACAGCCAATCAGGTGATGCGCTCGCCCTGATCCCGGCTCCTGATCAAGGATGTCAAGGAGTCTTCGTTTGCACTCTGCATATTCTCCATCTTCATATAACTTGTCTGCTTCAAGAATTTGTTCCTCTATATGTATTTCATTTTCCATTTATTTAAAAAATATTTTAATTAACAACTATTAAATCAGGATACTTAGCATCCAACTTCTCAATGACACCTCTTTAGCCTGGTGAACTTGCTTTGACTTTGAAGTGTATCAAAACCAGTTCGGACCCTGTAAAACCAAAAAATCGAAATAAAAAAACCCGATCGTTCGGAGATCGGGTCGCATTAGTTCACACTAGGGCATACGATCTCACTTCAGCCAGGATCTGTTTCGCGATCAAATATTTGTTTCACATTTGGCCTCTGCATATTTTTCTCAACAAAAAACCCCGGTTATTTACCGGGGTTATGTTTAAAATAATAATTTACTATTATTCAAGTTAACACAACCCCATTTTCCGGAACACCTGCAAATTGCCTGTTTGGCGTAGGTTTTGGTGATATGTACAACTTGATTTCATTTTCGTTTTTGATAATTTCTTCTGCAAATGTAAATCAAAAATTTAATCCAACAATATCTATTTTGAAAAAAATGACGAACTATTATTTAAAATGAAAATAAACATGCTCTGAAGCCCTTGTAAAATAGGCACTTTCAGAGCTTATTAAAATATTTTTTAAATAAATGGAAATATTGTTTTCATTGAGTGAAGCGCGCTTAATAATTCGTGAAGGATCGTCTAAACGAATTGTAGCCTTGAAAACCTCGTCAATCAATGAATTACAGCTATTTTACCAACGATTCGGTTGCCAGAATCTGAAGAGAAAAGAAAATAAATTCCATCAGCCAGGTTATTTATAGTTTGTGTTGAAGGATTATTTTCAGAAAAAATCAGTCTACGGACTATTTTGCCTTGTGAATCAAATAACCAAAATTCGCCGGGTGATTGGGCGGTAAAATTAACCTCACCGTTTGAAGGAACTGGGGAAACAGTCACTTCCTTTGTTTCCGAAGAGTTTTGATCTGTGCCAGTACATGTGGTGACATTTACCGCAATTGTACTGGTCGCGCTGCAATTGTTGTAGGTTCCGGTTAACGTGTAGATAGTTGTTGATAGAGGGGTTATCGTAGATGTTGAACCGGTAACATTTCCGGGCATCCAGGAGTAGGCTCCGGCGCCATAGGCAGTAAGCGTTACTTTTTCTCCTGAACAAATAGTTGTTTTTGAAACAATAGCGTTTACGGTTGGACTTTCCTGAACTTGCACCGTTTGGGAAGATATGCATGAAGGTTCCGCAATAAATCTTATTTGTTCCTGCGATGCTGTCCAGTTATTTGTTCCGTTACGTCCTGGTACCACAAAGGAAATTCCGTTTGGTCCCTGGATTCCCATGGTTGTATTGTAAGAAACTGTTCCGCCTGGAATTGGTTTAATAAAAGTACTGAATTCAATAGTATTTGTTCCTTCTTCAAGCAGTATTTCAGCAGTAACCGGACCTTGTCCTTGTTTATGGAATATACAATTGTAGGATACAAGCAGCGTTCGGTGCGGCGCTGTTCCCAGATGCGAATATCGAATTGTTCCACCCTGGGAAGGATCGAGATCGGTCCATGCAACAGCAATCATTTCATTTTGCACAGAGCCGGTAGGCATAGCAAGACCCTGGCAGCAACCCGAACCTGGAGGTGGCGTAAAAGTGATGAAACCATTGGAGCTAATATAAAATTGTGAGTATGTATTGCAGAAGAATTGAAAGTTAAATCCGATGGGCAATGCTGTTGAGACGGAATTGTCACCTAAACTTACGTAAGTCGGAGTATAGGTTGCCTGTACATAAACAGGGTTTTCTAAAGAGTAACTGCTTGCGCAATACGAATAAGAAATTACCTGGGTTCCACTTGTTGATGAGGCCGGATTAAAAGTAGAACCGCTAACACCATTTCCATAAAAAACACCGCCGGGTAACAAAGGAACCAACTGAACACTGGGACTATTTGTGCAGAACGTTGGAGACAAAGGTGAAAATCCACACTGACCATGCGCCAAAGCGACAAACAGAATAGAAATTACGCTGATAAATACTTTACGAAGCATTCATATAAATTTAAACTAATTAGCTGAAAAGACAAACTAGTATTTTTGATCTTTGAGGCTCAGGCGTAGACCGATAGATCCTAATATGGCGGCGAGGCAAGAGCCAATGATAACAGCAATTTTGGACGCAACAATAGTGGACTCATCACTAAATGCAAGAAGGGTAATAAAAATGGACATGGTAAATCCTATTCCGGCAATCAGACCAACCCACA
>JAEUTM010000271.1 GCA_016788025.1 Bacteroidia bacterium | reverse complement strand
GGAAAAACGTATCTAAAGTTTGCTGCACGTCATAACACCGCAACCTGGACCGATATGGTTACCATGAGTTCGGATGGATTTATGGGAATCGGAACTACAGCACCGGGTTACCTGTTGCATGTAGCAACAACTGGGGCAACTCCTTTCCTTATCGAGAGAACTTCAGGGCAGTTTAATGGACTGAAAATATTTTTTACCAGTAATCCCGCCGCAGGGATTGGTGTTGGAGCCGGTTCAACTATTTTTCAAAATCAGGCAAGCAGTTCAGACATGTTATTTATGCCAACACAAACCTCCGGTGCTATGGTAATAAAAAGTAGTAGCAAAGTTGGCATTGGTACTGTTAGTCCTTCATATAAATTCCATGTGTCAGATGATGCAGGGTTTATGGTAAACAATCCTCAATATTCTAACGGTCCCTACATTGAACCCGATTACGCAGCCTCCTACCACGAGTTGCTAAATACCACCAAAGAAGGCTTCCATGCATCTGTTTATGGATATAACCTGAACGATGGTCCAAGTACAAGTTCACAATGGGGTCTTTCAGCTGTGAATGGGATAGGCGTGTTTGGTAAATCGGTTCGCACAAGGAACCCAGCTGGATTCACATTCTGTATTGGCGTTTACGGCAAAGCGCAAGGAGCTTCTTTTAATGTGGGTGGAGTATTTTATGGCGATTCACCGGCTACAATTGGAGACAGGAGCGCTACACCGAGTTCAGAAGGGGCTGAAGCAAAAGATGGATACGGAGTGTGGGCTGCGTCAACCTACGGCACAGCGGGATTCTTTAATGGAAGCCAATACGCCACGGCTAACTACCTACCGGCTGACTCCAAATTAAAAACAGCCACAGAACCAATACAAAAAGCCAGCGAAAAAATAAGTTTGTTGAAGCCTAGTTACTTCTCTTACAAAGACGATTTAAAAAGCATGAATTTGCCATCTGGTAAACAGATGGGACTGAATGCTCAGGACCTTGAAAAAGATTTTCCTGAACTCGTAACTGAGATGACTGATATCTCTGGTTATTTAGAATCCAACAAAGGAGAGTCTATCAAAACGTTTAAGGCTGTTAATTATACAAACTTGATCCCTTTGCTTATTGCCGGCGTTCAGGAACAACAAGAACAGTTGAAGCAACAAGCTAAAGACAACGAAGATCTTAAGAATTTAGTGGCTTTACAACAACAACAGATCAATGAACTAACTGCTAAAGCTTCTGGTGTATCAGGTATAAATGAATTTAGCGGACAAAACGATGGTTTCAGAATGGATCAAAACATCCCAAATCCCTTCGGAACTGAAACCGTTATTAACTATAATCTTCCGAAGAACTGTAACAAAGCAATCATGAACGTTTACGATCTTAGTGGCAAACAAATCTCAAGTTTCCCGTTAAGCAATCAATCAACCTCGTATACCATCGCTGCAGATAAACTTGCTGCCGGTATCTATATTTATTCAATCGTCATCGATGGAAAAATTATGGATTCAAAAAGAATGGTGGTTTCAGAAAAATAAGCACTAAATATCAAAAAAAAAGCGGTCCAATCGGGACCGCTTTTTTTATATGGTTACAATTGAGAATTAAGCTTTAATGCTCGCTCTGATAATATTCAAAGCGCCTCCAGCTTTAAACCACTCAATTTGTTGTTCGTTGTATGTGTGGTTAACTGAGATTTCGTCTTTGCTGCCATTGCTGTGGTGTAATACAATTGTCAAAGGCTGGCCAGCTGTGAATTTTGTCAGACCAATGATATCAATTACATCATCTTCCTGAATTTTGTCATAGTCTGCTTTATCATTAAAAGTTAAAGCAAGCATGCCTTGTTTTTTCAGGTTGGTTTCGTGGATCCTTGCAAAAGATTTTACAAGCACCGCACGAACGCCTAAGTGACGAGGTTCCATAGCTGCGTGTTCGCGTGATGAACCCTCACCGTAGTTTTCGTCACCCACAACAATAGATCCTATGCCTTGTGCTTTGTATTGACGTTGTACGGTAGGAACAGCTTCATATTTTCCATTCAACTGATTTTTGATATTGTCTGTTTTTTCGTTAAAGAAATTCACAGCGCCAATCAACATGTTGTTAGAAATATTATCCAGGTGTCCGCGGTATTTTAACCATGGTCCTGCCATAGAAATATGGTCAGTGGTACATTTACCTTTTGCTTTGATTAATAATTTTAACCCTTTCAGATCAGTTCCTTCCCAAGGAGCGAATGGGTCAAGTAATTGCAAACGATCGCTGGTAGGGGATACATTCACTGTTACTTTGCTGCCATCAGCTGCCGGAGCCTGGAAACCAGGATCATCCACTGCAAATCCTTTTGTAGGAAGTTCGTCTCCGCTTGGAGGATCAAGTTTTACTTTTTCACCCTTTTCATTTACCAGAGTATCAGTAAGGGGATTAAAAGTAAGATCACCCGCAATAGCCATAGCTGTTACCAGTTCAGGAGAAGCTACAAATGCATAAGTATTTGGATTGCCATCGGCACGTTTCGCGAAGTTACGGTTGAAAGAGTGGATGATGGTGTTCTTTTCCTGTTTTTCAGCGCCCATCCTGTCCCACATACCAATACATGGGCCACAAGCGTTTGTAAATACTTTGGCACCAATCTGATCAAACACGTCTAGGAATCCATCGCGTTTAATGGTATATCTGATTTGTTCAGAACCTGGATTGATAAGGTATTCTGATTTTGATTTCAGGTTTTTTGAAGAAACTTGTTTCGCAAGACTTACCGCACGTGAAATATCTTCATAAGAAGAGTTTGTGCATGAACCTAAAAGGCCTACAGAGATCTTCAAAGGCCAGCCATTTTTAATTGCTTCTTCTTTTAGTTTGGAAATAGGAGTCGCTAAATCCGGACTGAAAGGACCGTTTACATGTGGCTCAAGTTCTGACAAATTGATCTCAATCAGTTGATCGAAATATTTTTCAGGATTTGCATACACTTCAGGATCTGCCGTTAAGTGTTCTTTAACACCGTTGGCTAATTCAGCAACATCAGCACGGCCAGTAGCTTTCAGGTAACGAGCCATAGAATCGTCGTAACCAAAGGTAGAAGTAGTGGCTCCGATTTCTGCACCCATATTACAGATAGTGCCTTTACCAGTACAACTCATAGAAATAGCACCCTCACCGAAATATTCAACAATCGCTCCGGTTCCACCTTTTACGGTAAGAATTCCGGCGACTTTTAAAATAACATCTTTTGGAGCGGTCCATCCGCTTAATTTGCCTGTAAGCTTAACGCCAATCAGTTTTGGAAATTTAAGTTCCCATGGCAAGCCCGCCATTACATCGCAGGCATCAGCTCCACCAACACCAATGGCAATCATTCCTAAACCACCTGCATTTACGGTGTGAGAGTCTGTTCCAATCATCATGCCACCCGGAAAAGCATAGTTTTCGAGTACTACCTGGTGAATGATTCCAGCACCCGGCTTCCAGAAACCGATTCCATATTTATTGGAAACAGATCCAAGGAAATCAAACACCTCTTTACTTTCTTTATTTGCAAAAGCAAGATCCTCAGCGGCTCCGTTGCGGGCAGTGATAAGATGATCGCAGTGTACAGTGGAAGGAACCGCTACTTTTGGTCTGCCTGCCTGCATAAACTGCAACAAAGCCATTTGAGCAGTTGCATCCTGCATGGCAACACGGTCTGGTGCAAAATCCACATAAGATTTACCCCTTTCAAAAGCCGCAGGTTTTTGCTCTGCATGAAGGTGGGCGTAAAGGATTTTCTCAGAAAGAGTAAGTGGACGACCAACAAGTTTACGTGCTTCCGTAACACGAGAAGGAAGGTTTTTGTAAACTTCCCTGATCATTTCAATATCAAATGCCATAAATGTGTGTTTTGAAATAGAGTTTAAAGACTACTAAATTATGTATTTCCTGTGAAAATTAAAAGAAAAGAGCTTCTCAGATCTTATTCGTTCTGGACAAAAGCAAAAAGTCTGCAATCACTAGAGCAGCCATGCTTTCAACAATTGGAACTGCGCGGGGTAAAACACAGGGGTCATGTCTTCCTTTCGCTTCAAGGCTTACGGCTTCACCCGAACTATTGATGCTGTCCTGGGATTTCATGATGGTAGCTACCGGTTTAAACGCTACATTAAACCAAATTGGCATTCCATTACTAATGCCGCCCTGAATTCCTCCGCTGTTGTTGGTTTTTGTAAGTGCTCTTTCCGAACCGGAATTCGGAAGAAAAACGTCATTTAATTCGGAACCCTTAAAATGAATACTGTCGAAACCAGAACCAAGTTCAAATCCTTTTACGGCGTTAATACTCATCATCGCATGGGCAAGAACAGCATGAAGTTTGTCAAATACGGGTTCACCAAGACCCACAGGTGTGTTTTGTATAGCACATTGAATAATGCCTCCAATCGTATCGCCCTGCTTCTTTATGTCTTCAATAAAAGCAATCATTTTAGCAGCGGTCTGCTCATCCGGACATCTTACAATAGAGTTTTCTGTTTTATTTAAATCTACTTCATCGAAATTTTTCTCCAGCTTAACGGGGCCAACTTGTTTCACAAAGGCATTGATATTAATGCCCTGTTCCTTTAAGACCAATTTCGCGATAGCGCCACCAACAATACGGCAAGCGGTTTCTCTGGCACTGCTTCGTCCGCCACCTCTGTAATCCCTGATCCCGTACTTTTTTTCATAAGTAAAATCGGCATGGGAGGGCCGGTAGCTGTCTTTAAGGTGACTGTAGTCTTTGCTGCGTTGATCGAGATTGCGAATCAGGAACCCAATTGGGGCTCCCGTGCTTTTTTCCTCAAAAATTCCGGAAAGGATTTCAACCTTATCTTCTTCTTTTCGCTGTGTAGTTATAGAAGACTGGCCAGGTTTTCGTCTTTCCAGTTCCTTTTGAATAAAATCAACGGAGATGTTCAATCCTGCCGGGCATCCTTCAATAATGCCACCAATTGCTTCCCCGTGGCTTTCACCAAAAGTAGTTAAACGAAACACCGACCCGAAGCAATTAGCTGCCATAGGCCATAAAGATAGAAAAAATGAAATGTTTAGCGAATCTCCTTCTCGTAAATTGCCCGAATGTATGAACCGAAACAACCGAAGCCTCCGTTTATGTTGGTGTAAACCATTACCGGGTCAGAAAAAGGATTGTCGCCGGAGCCAGGCGCGATACGAATCGTTTTATGATATAAATAGAAATTTTTATCGCAGTTAAGCAGCGTTACAGCCACCGCAATGTATTTGTTGTAACTTCCCCCGTATGTTTCCATTTGTTGATTCTTTACATATTCCGGATACGATTGAAATTCATCACTTGCTGAAAAATAATACGATTGGCTATTGTTGAGGTATGTTGGAGGATTTTCCGGAGAGGTTATGATATCGAATGAGCCTGTGATGTAAGTGGTTTCAGGAAGATCCGGAATGGTGATCAATGTTTTGACTTTTATATTGTCGTTATCGCTATTGGTCTGTTCCACCTCAAACCTGCTTAAGTTGAGAGTTCCGGTGGGCACAGTAGTCTCAGCTGTCACATTCTTTCCATCCCGTGTTCTCACATCGAGGTAATACGTTTTTTTACTGATAATCGGAAAGTTTTCAGTGCTGGCACGATACATTCCTAACGTCGAATCGAACGGAATTCTTATTCGTGTGGATCCGTCAGACATGAATATGTCTGCATCCGCAATGTTGTTGAATTGTGGGCCCCATATACCAACCCAATTGAACTTTGGTGTGGAATTTCGCACCGTTACAATGATGTTATAATCGTTTGGTGAAATAAAGCTGGTTACCACAAGCTTGTCTTCCTGCGGAGGAAGTTTAACTTTTGCTTCCTTGGTACAGCCATAAAAGAGGCTGAAAGAAAGTAAAATACATAAAATTGCTTTTTTCATACGATTAAAATTTCCATGACCATGTAAAACTTGGAATGATTGGGAACAGAGAAACCTGCATTAATTTTTGATTTCCATTCTGATCTATTTCAATATAGTAGAAGTAAGGATTTTGTCTGCTGTAAACATTGTAAATACCTATTTCAAACACGCGTTCTACATGCTTAAACTTTTTGTGCCATTGAACACCAAAGTCCAGTCTGTGATAAGCGCTCATACGAAAGGCATTGCGTTGCTGACCGAAATCCTGAACAGTACCAACATCCATTTGGTTGGATGGCCCCTGCACATTACCCGACATTGGACCGGCGTAAGCATAAGCATTGTAAGTATTCAAAGGTAACGTAATGGCATTGCCGGTTCCATAAACCCAGGTAAATGAAAGTGTCATTCGTTTATTTACATGATACACGCCAACAACAGAAATATCATGACGACGATCGTAACGCGCATAGAATTTTTTACCAAAGTTCAATTCATCAAACTGGAGTTGAGTCCACGACAGGGTATAACCTATCCAGCCGGTAAATTTCCCCTCGTTTTTACGGATTAGTACTTCAGCGCCGTAGCTCCATCCTTGTCCGCTTGTAACATTGTCTTCCCAGGTGATTTCGTTACCTTCTCCATTAAACACAGAAAGAAAGCTTGCGCCTTCGCGGTATCCTAAAACCCTGTCCATTTTTTTGTAATATCCTTCCAGCGATATATCATACCCTTTTTTCAGGAAATCCTTTGCAAGGCCTAATGCAACTTGTTGCGAGCGCATAAAAGGCGCATTTTTCGTGGCGGGTACCCATAGATCGGTTGGCAAACCAATACCAGTGTTCGACAAAAGGTGCATGTACTGGTTCATCATGGCATAACTTGCCTTAAGCGACAGGTCTTCTTTTATTTTAAAACGTAATGAAGCACGGGGCTCCGGGTTAATGTAATTTTCTTTTCTCACAATGTAATTGCTGGCCCTGATTCCTGCATTGAGTCTCCAGCGACCCGAAATTTTCCAGTCGTCTTCTACAAAAATGGAATTCTCAAAAGCTTCGATCAGTTTAGTGTTGTCGAGGTTCTCATCAAAAGAACTGCTTTTGATAACAATTGCTCCGGGCCTGAATTGATGGTATATGCCTTGCAAACCGAATTTAATGTAGTGTTGTGGATTTGGAATGTAGTCAAATCCCGTTTTTATCGAATAGTCGCGTATTCCGGAAGTATATCGCAAACTGAAATTGTCACCACTTTTGTATTTTTCCTCGGCTGAAATTATAAGTTTGTAGTCTGTGAAAATAAGCGAGGTATTGCAGAAAAGTTTATTAGTGAAAAGATGATTCCATCGGGCTGTTGCCGTGGCATTTCCCCAGTTCAATCCCACCTTGTCTTCTCCGCCGCCGTCTTTGTTGTTTAGATAGAATTTGTCTTTTCCGAAATAGCCGCTCAGGTAAATTCTGTCTTTATCATTAAGTACATAATTGATTTTAGCATTCAGATCGTAAAAATAATATCCGCCTTTGGAATCTTTTGGAAGGAATGGATAGATCAGTGCATCGGCGTAGGTCCGTCTTCCGGACACAAGAAAGGAACATTTGTTTTTAATCAGCGGCCCTTCCAATGTAAGGCGCGAAGAGATCAATCCAATACCTGCTTCACCGCTTATTTTTTCTTTATTTCCATCCTTCATTTGCATGTCCAGCACAGATGATAATCGTCCACCATAACGTGCTGGAAATCCTCCTTTGGTTAGCTCCACGCTTTTGAGGGCGTCTCCGTTAAAGAGAGAAAAGAATCCGAACAGGTGGAACGCGTTATATACAGTGGCCTCATCAAGAATAATAAGATTCTGATCGGGTCCCCCGCCACGAACATAAAATCCGCTGCTACCTTCGCTGCCTTTTTGTACGCCCGGCATCAGTTGGATTACCTTCATAACATCTTTCTCGCCAAGAAGGGCTGGAATGTCCTTTACCTTTTCAATGGAGATGTCAATTTTGCTCATCTGCACATCTTCACTCACAGGTTCATTCTTTTTGGCAACGATCTCTACTTCCTGTAATTCCGATTGAGCATTGAGAAGTACGTTAAAGGTCTGATCCTTATTTAATTTAAAAACATGGTTCTGCGTTGTAAAACCGATAAAGGCAAAAGACAAAGTAACCGAGTCGGCCGCCGGAAGTGTAATGGAATAGAATCCATAAATATTACTGGTAGTGGCGTTCTTTGTATTTGGCTGGTAAATTGTAACACCAGGGAGATTCTCGAGGCTTCCTTTTTCGTTTACATAACCGCTAATGGTATATTTTTGTTGGGCGGAGCCAACCAATGCAGCCAATAGAAAGAACAGGAACAGACTTTTATGCTTTTGCATACAAAATTCGTTTTTTTAGAATTTGTAGAATATGCTGATGTCTGATATCAGGCCTGTCATATTAAAGTCGCTTATGGTACTCTCAATGCCATTTTCGCGACGCTTGTAAAAACGATAGGATCCGATACAGCTAACCGTTCCAACCCAGCGTTTCGAAAATTGGTAACGCAGCGAATAACTGATATTAAACCCGAACTTGTCAAAATTTGTTCCTTTTACATAAGCCCCCGTATCAAGTCGCGTAGGTTCGGTTGCCCCAGTACCTGTGCTGTCGTGCAGTTTTAAATAATAAAATTTGTTGCGTTCAAACTTGTTATTGTAAACGAGGTCAAAACCAAAGGCCTGTTTTAATTTCTTTTTTCCGATGATATATTCATAACCTACACCTACCTGGAAGTTAGATGGAGTAGTGATTTCTGATGTGGGATAAATGGTAGTGTGTGGGGTGCCTGGAATATAATAGCCCTGCTGATAGTTATTTTCATGTGAGTTAAACAGTGCAACTCCGGTAAATAATTTCAGAGCATGGTGTTTTGGATATAAACGCCTGTAGGTGACATTGGTAAATCGCTCGTTATAATCACTAACACCTGCCAGTACAAAAAAGGCAGTGCTTACAGATACACCAATTTCGCTGGATTTTGCAGGAACGGGTGCCTTCAGTTTAAGGCTGTCCGGGTTCTGCGCCATACAATTACATACGATAATTGTTAAGGCCAGGGCAATGTTGTTTTTCATGATTTGTCTTTTTAGGTTATGCCAATCTGCACCAAAAGAATTTACAGCAAATGTGAGGTAAATTTCCAATAAATGCAGAGATTTGACTGTTAAACGTGCGTTAGAACTTTTTAGTATGCAGAAACTTTTATTAAAGAACATAAAAAACCTGTTGGGGGTTTATGAAACAGCTCCTAAGCGCCTTGCCGGTGTTGACATGAAGAGGCTTCCCTCCATTGAAAATGCATGGCTTGCTTGTGATAACGGTATCATTGCTGATTTCGGGAGTATGGATGATTTTCCCGGAATAACGGATTGGCAGGGTCTTGAGGTTATAGATTGTAGTGGTAAAATTGTGATGCCTTGTTTTGCTGACAGTCACACTCACATTGTTTACGCTGCTAATCGTGAGCAGGAGTTTGTGGACAGAATAAACGGATTGAGTTATGAAGAGATTGCAAAGAGGGGAGGGGGGATCTTAAATTCTGCAGGGAAATTACGGTTAGCCAGTGAGGACGATCTTTTCGAGCAATCTAAAGAAAGGCTCAAAGAAATTATAAGTCAGGGCACCGGAGCCGTTGAAATTAAGAGTGGATATGGTTTAAATTTAGAAAGCGAGCTGAAAATGCTGCGCGTTATCAGGCGTCTTAAAGATCTTAACTGGATCCCGGTGAAAGCCACATTTTTGGGTGCTCATGCAGTACCACC
>JAEUTM010000246.1 GCA_016788025.1 Bacteroidia bacterium | reverse complement strand
GTGCATTAACTCCTGATGGTAAAACGCTGGTTTTTATGGATGAAGTACCTGCCGGGCTTCCGATAAAAATAGCCAACGTAAGCAACCTTTCTAACATACAAGTCTTAAACACTTTTAACCAATTTAGCTCCACTACTCCTCATAATCCGTTTGTAGTAAACAATCAATACTGTTTTGCGAGTTGCTATGAGGATGGACTTCAATTGTATGACATTTCTACTCCTCAAAACCCGGTCCTTGCCGGATATTTTGACACCTATTATCAGAGTGGTGGAAATACTGGTACATGGAACAATGACTATAACGGTCAATGGGGCTGTTATCCGTTTTTTCCAAGCAAGGTGATCTTTGCGCTAGACCGTTATAATGGAATATTCCTGCTTAAAACCCATCTATATCAAAATCCTGTAAATACAGTTTCCGTTCCGGAACTACAAACAAAAGAAAGTGAATTAAAAGCGTTTCCTAACCCAAGTTCAGGGCACTTAAACATTGTGCTACCTGACAAATCAGACAGCTATTCTTCATTAAGCGTTTATGATAGTCGTGGAGCCGAAGTTCAAAAATTAAATTCTGAGCAGATCAAGTCAGCAAACTCTGCAATTACGCTATCTCTCAAAGGAATAGAACCTGGAATTTATTTTTTAAAACTTAATTCTGAAAATGGCCCTGTATATTCGGGCAAATTTATATTTCAACCTTAGTATGTTTGACAAAAATTCTCTTATTGGTGTAATTGGTAGTGGCGCCATGGGCAATGGCATTGCACAGGTTGCAGCCAGTGCGAAACACAAAGTTGTGGTTTATGACAATAATAGCAGTGCGCTCGATAAAGCAAAAAAGAGTCTCCTGGCTACACTCGAAAAACTTGCGGAGAAACAAAAAATCACAGCGGCTGAAAAAGAACAAATCTTTGGCAATGTTACTTACGTGGATAGTTTATCTAACTTGTCGGATTGTGGGCTTATTATCGAGGCAATTGTTGAAAATCTCGACGTAAAAAAAACTGTATTTTCCAACCTGGAAAAACTAGTCGGTGAAAATTGTGTTCTGGCTTCAAATACATCATCCCTTTCTATTACATCGATTGCTGCTGCCTGCACAAAACCACAAAGGGTGATAGGCATCCATTTTTTCAACCCTGCCCCGCTGATGCCTTTAGTAGAAATCATACCTGGTATTGCAACAGACAACAGTGTCACCATTGCCTGCAAGGAATTAATTGATACCTGGGGAAAAGTGACGGTAATTGCCAAAGACACGCCTGGATTTATTGTAAATCGTGTGGCCAGGCCGTTCTACAGCGAGGCGTTACGAATATACGAAGAAGGCATAGCTGATACGAGCACCATTGACTGGGCTATGAAAGAAATCGGTGGATTTAAGATGGGTCCATTTGAACTTATGGATCTCATCGGTCACGATGTAAACTATGTAGTTACCGAAACTGTTTGGAAACAATTTTATTTCGATCCTAAATTCAAACCGGCCTTATCACAGAAACGGCTATTAGAAGCTGGATTCCTGGGAAGAAAAACCGGAAAGGGATTTTATGATTATTCGGAAGGGAAATCTTTACCAGAGGCATATAGAGATCCGGAACTGGGAAAAAAGATTTTCAAGCGCATACTGGTAATGTTAATAAACGAAGCGGCTGACGCCTTGTATTTGAATATTGCCTCTGCAAAGGATATTGACATGGCCATGACAAAGGGAGTAAACTATCCTAAAGGATTACTAAAATGGGCTGATGAATTAGGAATTGATGCAGTAGTTGGAGAGTTAAATCATTTAAAAGACTTTTACGAGGAAGACAGATACAGGCTTTCGCCCATCCTTAAACAAAAAATAGCGACAAAAAGCAGCTTTTATTAATTAGACAAATGCTCTGCTATATGAGGCCAAAAATTTGCCTGATCTATAATTTTTCCCTATTTTTGGTAATCTAGCGACAGATTTCAATGAAAAAACAACTTTTGGTTTTTGGCCTTATGATCACTGCAGTGCTTGTTACAATTTCCTGCCAGAAAAAAAACGATAGTGATGCTATTGCTCCAACATACGGATCAACCGGCAATCCTTATCCGAACAATCAGACCGTGACCGGGTCTACCAGTTTTACCAATCCTGCCACACAAAACTCCAGTATAGACGTAGGTAACAGCGTAGGCTGGACCAACCCAACCTGTCTTACAACCGGGAGTATTACACTTCGCGCATTTAAAGGAAGTACAGAAGTCGTTTTAACTTTTGCTCAGCCAGCATTAACTAACACCTATAGCATTGGTACCCCACAGGGCACTGTATCTTGCGGTATCCAGATCAATAATGCACCCAATCAACCTGCTGGCATTTCATGGCTGGGTAAAAGTGGGAATGTAATTGTGCAGGTTTCCGCATCTAACATTACTGCTGTTCTTAACAATGTTGTTTGTACACAAAGTAATTTCAATTTCCCTACGGTTTTAGCTACCGGGTTTGTAGCTTGTGGTAGTCAACAGTAGAAAACATTAAATAGTTATTTTTTTAAAAGCAGATTCGTTCTGCTTTTTTTATTTTTATACAGTTGTATCGTCTGAAAAAAATACTCCTGGAGTTTCGCAAAAATTACAATGCAGATCCGCGGGCTCTCGCAATCATGCGCATTGGAATAGCTTTGATCGTTATTTGTGACCTGGCGATCAGGATGTGCGACCTGGAAGCACATTATACTGACGCGGGAATCTGGCCTACAGATCTTATTAAGAACTTTGGCTGGAATCATGGTTATTGGAGTGCGCATGCTCTCAGCGGAGGATACGAATTCCAATTAATCTTATTCGTATTACATTTTATATGTGCTTTGGGTGTACTATTTGGATTCAGAACCCGACTAAGTACAATGTTAACATGGCTTCTGACCATCTCACTACACAACCGTAATATTTTTATACTTCAATCTGGCGACGATCTTCTTCGCATGGTCCTTTTCTGGGGACTATTTTTACCCTGGAATCAAGTTTACTCTTTAGATGCCAAGGCTGGCCGAGTGCGGAACATCTCAAACGTTTGGGTAGTACCGGGCTATTTTGCACTTATAGCATCCGTTTATTTCTTTTCCGTGATACTTAAAACGGATCCCGAATGGCACAGTCAGGGTCTAGCTGTATATTATGCGTTAAGTCTTGAACAGTTAAGACTTCCATTGGGCGATTTTATATACAACTACCCTGGCCTTTTAAAAATCCTCACGCACCTTGTATATTATACCGAATTCCTCGTTCCTATATTCATTTTACTACCTTCCAGAAGCGGTCGGAGCCGGTTATTAGCCTTTGCTATGATCTTTATGCTGCATGTGGGATTTGCATTGACTTTATATGTAGGTTTATTTTACATTATTGGTATTGTAAGTGCCATAGGCTTAATTCCAGGCTTTGTTTTTGATAAACTTTGGCTTAAACTCCGAACTAGAACAGCGATCCCCAAAACTAAAATTCTGAATCAGACCTGGCTTATTAATTCGTTTGGCTTTTTATCGGCATTTGCTGTTTGTATCTGCCTGATCATTAATTTATCGACTGTCGGTTGGTTTCCTTACAGACTAAGAGATGAGATTAACACGGTAACAAACGCGCTGAGACTTAATCAGTATTGGGGTATGTTCTCTCCCGGCGTGCTAAAGGAAGATGGCTGGTTTGTTTACCATGGAATGGATTCTATTGGCCGTCAATGGGATCTGAGACGCAATGAAGATTATGTTGACTATTCCAAGCCTCAACACATTGTTAGCATGTACAAAAGCGACCGCTGGAGAAAACTCGCAGAAAATATGCAAAGTAACAATTACACTTTTTTGAGACCCCTTTATTGTAAGTATATTTTGAGAAAATGGAATAAAGAACATCCGAAAAAAAAACTATTTACGTTGAATCTCTATTTCATGCAAAAAACAAACCTGGAAAACTACAAAACGACTGTTCCCGAGAAAAAATTACACTGCGTGTGCGATGAACATTAATCTCCTTAAGCATTATATCCTTCACTATTTTAGCGCTAAACGAAAAGGGCACGGGGTCCACTCACCATTTGCTTATCGATTGTGTGAGGAAGTTTTTTATAACCAGGATTCCTTCTATCATTTTAAGGCATTAAACAAAATACGTGAATTGTTGCTAAAAAATGAAACCGCACTCGAAATAGAAGACCTGGGTGCCGGATCAAAAACGTTTAAAAACAAAACACGTAAAATAAAAGACATTGCTTCAAGAGGTATCAGCACTGCCCCACAATCAGAAATACTTTACAAACTGAGCAATTTTCTGAAATGCGAGAAGGTGATCGAGCTTGGCACCTCTCTGGGATTAAACACTCTTTACCTGGGATTGGTGGACAAACGAACGAAAGTATTTTCAATTGAGGGCAATCCGCAGCTACTTAAATTTGCAAGCAACCTGGCGCAGCAACTCAAGGTAAATAACATACAATTTCTAAGTGGAAACTTCGACCAGGTCTTCCCTTCCCTGCTAGAAAGCCTTGACTCCGTTGATCTTCTCTACGTGGATGGAAACCACACTTATGAAGCTACCCTGCGTTATTTTGAAATGGCTTTGACAAAAAAAAATCAGAAAAGTGTTTTTGTGTTCGATGATATTTACTGGAGTAAGGAAATGACACGTGCTTGGACCGAAATAAAAAACAATCCACAAGTAAGCTTAAGCATTGACACCTTTCATTTTGGAATGATCTTTTTTCGTGAAGAAATAAAAGAGAAAAGAGATTTAAAGTTTCTCTTATGAGGCGACGAGAAATTCTTAAAATCAACATGTGGTAATTCAATTAGTCTTTATCAGTTTAAACGCCCTCGAGTCATTATTTGAACCAATGATCAACAGATAAATTCCCGAGGGTTCGCTCATCATGTCTATAGGCGTTCTTTCAGAAATCATCAATCCCCTTTGAATAATTCTACCCCTGAGATCTCTGATTTCAAAAAGAGTGTTTGATGCAGGATCACATTCTATAAAAAAGTGACCTGTATTTGGATTAGGCGAAACCCCAAAATCTAATGTGCTTTTAAAATAATTGAATAAGCCAACGCATTCATTCACTTCCACATTAAAAACCCGGGTTGCAGAACAGCCATTAGAACTAGTTCCTGTTACGCTGTAAATAAAAGAGGAGCTTGGGTTAACAGTAGCGGAATTACCACTTGAAATAAGGTTGCTGCCCTGCCATTGATAACTAACAGCACCGGCCCCTGTAAGCACGGCAGATTCACCAAGGCAGATTACAGAAGTAGTTCCGGCTAAACTGAGATCAGGAAACGTGTCAACATTTATCGTAATCATCGTGGTATCGCTGCAACCGGGGTTATTTGTTCCGATCAAGGTGTAAGTTGTATTAACTGAGGGTGAAACCGTCACCCAGTTGATATAACTGAGCTCGCTCGGCCAAAAGTAACTTGTGGTGCCACTTCCTGTTATTGTTGCGGTAGAACCCAAACATAAAATAGTCGAACTGCTTTGCGCATAAACGGAGGGGCTGGCAACAGTAATAAATATACTGGACGTATTTGTGCAACCATAGTTGTTAGTACCCGTCACGGAGTAAGTCATACTGACACTTGGCGATATAGCTATTGAAGATGTGTTCATACCATTGCCCCATGTATAAGATAAAGCGGTTCCAGATATACTTAATGTCACAGTCTGTCCTGGACATACAGTACTCGATTGAATTGAAGTTGTCATAGTAGGTGCAGGATGAACCGCACTAACCGCCGCTGAAGCTGTACAGCCTGTTAGAGTGTTAGTACCCACGACAGAATAAGTTCCCGATGGAAACAAAGTAGAATTGACTGCAATCACAATGGGATTATTCGTTGTTGTGATATTTCCACCAACACTATAGTTCCAGGTATAAGTATCCGCACCAGTCCCGCTTAAAGTAAATTGGTTCGACGATGAACAAATCACATTTTGAGTTTGTGAATTAGAACTCATAATCGAAACGGTCGGCGACTGCCAGGCACCCACTCCTGTACACAAAACCCCCACACTTAAATTATCGAAGTATAAATACTCCGCAGAACCATTTGTGCAGCTTCCACTTATCGCGATATAATATATTCCTGACGATGCAACAGAAAATGTTCCCGACAACTGAAGATACGAAGATGCGGTTGCCACATTCGTGGATGCAATAGGACTTAAGGAAACTGAAGCTTGATTGGCGCCGACAAGTATCGATAGGTTTGTCCAGTTCGTTGCTCCTGAATAATTTGTTTTATAGAAGCAGGATGCAGAATAATTAATCCCCGCCACCAGGTAAATTCCGTTGGTGTAGAAATAGCTCGTCCCTGCGGGTACATAATAAAAAGCAGCGCATTTCTGCCCATTATAGGCTCCGGAGAAAGCAGAATATGTTTTACAGCTTCCTCCTATATTACTGGCTGACCAGCCACAATTCGGTAACTGATCGTCGGCCGTTATACCTTGAAATGATTCAAAGTAAGGCGTAGTTGTAGTGAAGCTGCATTGTGAATGCGCCGTGAAGCAAAAACATGCTAAAACGGCTAATACTTTTAAATGAACTAAAAAGACTTTCATCGCGTTTGGGTTTTATTAAAAGTGTTCTTATAAAGTTACAACAAAAAACAAACGCCCTCAGTTTTTAACACTGAGGGCGTCTTTTTATAAACATAAGTCAATTAAACTACTCTTTCAACATTATTTTCATTTCAACCCTACGATTCTTTTGGCGACCTTTTGGTGTTTTGTTATCGTCAATTGGCATGGTATCACCAAACCATTCTGTAATTACCTGTTCATCGGTTACACCTTTTTTCATCAGGTAAGTCTTAACTGCCTTTGAACGTTTTTCAGACAATAACATGTTTTTCTCAGGATCACCTTGATTGTCTGTATGCCCGGCCAGTTTTAATTTCCAGTCAGCACTATGCACCACTAACAGCTTCGCTAGTTCATTCAGCGCAGGGAATGATTTTGGTTTGATCAGGTCTTTGCCTGTTGCAAACTCAAGTGTTGCAAATGCTTTTTCAATAATTTTTTTCTCGGCTGCTTTCATCGGAACCTCCTGTGGTACCGGATCCGATGGTGTAGGTTTAGGACAACCTTTCAACTCTGGTACGCCAGGTGCAAGAGGGCAGGCATCATCCTTATCAAAAATTCCATCCTTATCGGTATCTGGCCATGGACAACCCTTGTTTTCGAGCGGACCAGATTGTTCAGGACAACCATCATCTTTATCCACAATACCATCGGCATCTTTATCCGGGCAACCTTTAAATTCTTTCAATCCAAAAGCTTCAGGACAAGCATCATCCTTATCGGGAATCCCGTCAGCATCCTTATCCGGACAACCATTGTATTCAAAAGCTCCTGCTTCAAAAGGACACGCATCCAGACGATCCATAATTTTATCACCGTCTGTATCCGGGCAACCTTTAAATTCAGCTGTACCCGCCGAATCCGGGCACATATCATCCATATCGGTGATACCATCTCCATCTTTATCAGGACAACCCTGAAGTTCTTTTAAACCAGCAATATCCGGGCAACGATCTTCAGAATCCTGAACGTGATCACCATCTTTATCAGGACAACCTTTAAACTCCCAAACACCAGGTACTTTCCAACATTTATCTTTTTTATCAGACACACCATCTCCATCTCTATCCTTCTTCATTCCATATGGAACCGGAATCTTCAGCAAAAAATAAAAACTGGCACCAAAAACATCTGATCCCACAAAATTCATAATGTCATTGGAACCTAGAGTTAGCGGTCCAAGTCTTATACATGTACCGACAGCAACAAAATCGCCTCTTGATCCCGATAATGTATTATATGAAACCGGAACCCCCAAACCAAACCATTTACCCTCTACTCGGGGTGTGAGACTGATTGTTGTATAATCATGCACTTTGGCTTCACGTTTCTTAAAGAAATTCGTAAAGTTCATGCCAAGATTCAGATAAACCGGCTTCCACACGTTGTAGTCGAGCTGGGCATTTACGGCCATCGGCAACATCATAGTGAAAGTACTTTTATTGTCTTCTGAAGGGAAATTCGCATTGAGTGTTGAATCGAGGCTTTCAAAATCATCCACTTTACTGAACTGCCCTACGTTAAACCTGTCTACGTCCGCCTGGAAACTTCGCGAATTACCTCCTTTTTTAAAACGAATGCCTCCGATATCAGTGATCGCGAGACTCGCTTTTACTTTGTACTTATTTTTATCGCGACGCAGTAAACCTGTCTTTCCGTCCATTGTGTACTCGTAATCGATAATGTCGGGTCGCCATTCATAAACGGCACCAAGATCAAATCCAAAACCAGGTGAAGAAGTGAATTTATATACGTTTCCAGGATCTACATTGTTACCGCCAAAATTAAGATTATCAGAGTGTCCGTAAGCAACAGAGGTTCTGAAAAAACTCATCGTGTCTTTGGTGCTTACCTGGTAGTCGAGATCCCTCACATAAAAGTAAACAGCCTCTAAACCCTGCAAAAGTTTAACGGTTACACCAGCTTTCAGAAAATGAGGACCATCGGGTTTTATTACACGTGCATAACTTAATCCGTACTCTGCCCAGGCCATTTGCTGAACATTTAGATTTTTATTTTGAAGTCTGACATTGATCAGACGAGACAATTCAAAGTTACTGTAAGCCAGATCCACCAAGTCTTGTGAAATACCATCGATATTTATATAATTTCTTACACTCCAATTAAAGGCAATGGCGTTTTTCCTATTAATAGATATTAAGAAAGAGGGCAACACTACCCGGTTGGATAAATAAGCAGCTTTGCTTTTCCCATTATTGACTAGTTTAAAATTATTCCGGTAGTAACCCGGTGAGTTTGGATCCTGGTTTTTCCATGTAGTATCCGTAAACGTAAGAGACAGGCCTTTTTTAGACTTATTATTGGGATCAGCGCCTGTATTGTACTGTATTTTGTACTTCGCGGCAGATCGTTTCACACCAATATAATTATTGTCGGCATTTAAGTTTAAGCCGAACAATGCAATGTCGACTACATAGCGATTGTCGACAATATTTGCAGGATTACTGTAAGCCCCCAGAACTCCGGCGTAGTTACTTGATTGAAGGCCCATGAAGTCCTGGCCTCTGATCTGTAAACACATTAAGGATACAAGAACCAGTAGAATTTTTTTCATAAACCCGTTAATTGGATGATAAACAAATATAGGCTAAATTTTGAATCTCTGGTCAAATACCCGGCCTACCAGGCAGTATATTCGACCAATCAGGCTTGTGATAATGAAATTTCGAATGCCTTACATTGCTTCTTTTTATATGAAGATAGGACTTTGAATCGGATATAATTTAGAATAATTAAAAGCCTGGAATTGATCAATTTCTTATCTTTACACTCCTAAATTTTAATATGTTAGATAAGCTTGAAGAAATAAAGAGGCGTTATGAAGATGTTGAGTTAAAACTGTCGGATCCAAAAGTGATCGGCGATATGAAACTTTTCAAAAAACTGAATATAGAATACAAGGAACTTGGTGAAATTGTAGAACATATTAACGAATACAAAAAGGTTCTCAGCAACATAGATAGCGCCAAAGAAGTATTGGCCAGTGAAAAGGACAAGGATTTTCTTGAAATGGCAAAAGCTGAGCTCGAGGAAAACAGAGAACGTGAAACCAAACTGGAAGAAGAAATCCGCTTACTGCTTATTCCCAAGGATCCGGAAGACGAAAAAAACTGTGTAATGGAATTGCGCGCAGGTACTGGTGGAGACGAAGCTTCAATTTTTGCTGGCAACCTGTTTGAAATGTATTCCCGTTTTTGTGAAAAAAAAGGTTACCAGCTTGAAGTCGTGGATTCTAATCCCGGCACAATGGGAGGATTTAAAGAAATTATATTTAACGTAAACGCACCCGGGGCATATGGGACTTTGAAATTTGAAAGCGGGGTTCATCGTGTTCAACGCGTACCGGCCACTGAAACCCAGGGACGTGTGCATACCTCTGCAGCATCCGTAGTTGTGTTACCGGAAGCGGAAGATTTAGACGTAGACATTAAAGATTCGGACATTGAAATGCAAACCGCAAGAAGTGGTGGTGCTGGAGGACAGAATGTAAATAAGGTTGAAAGTAAAGTAATCTTAACCCATAAGCCAACAGGACTTGTTGTTACGTGTCAGACTGAACGAAATCAGCTCGGTAACCGCGAAAAGGCAATGCACATGCTTCGTTCAAAAATATACGACATAGAATATCAGAAGAGACTGGAAGAAGTTAGTAAACGTCGAAAAACGATGGTAAGTACGGGTGATCGCAGTGCAAAGATCAGAACATACAATTATCCACAAAATCGTATTACTGATCACAGGATTAATGTAACACTTTATGATCTTACCAATTTTGTGAACGGAGATATCCAGGAAATGATTGACAAACTGCAATTTGCAGAAAACGCCGAACGCTTAAAAGAAGGCGGATTTTGAGGAATTAAGAATGTCGAACATGAATTAAAATATCGGCGACACAACGACACAGCCTGCAAACTATTAAACTTTAAAATTCAACATTAAGATTCTATAAATGACCCCAGAAGGAGAAGATAAAATAAGAAGCGCTTTTGCTAACAAAGACTGGAACGATATAAAGGCTCAAAACAGCTGGCAGATCTTCAAAATAATGAGTGAATTTGTAGAAGGCTTTGAGAAAATGTCGCGAATTGGTCCATGTGTTTCTATTTTCGGGAGTGCGAGAACCAAACCTGAAAACAAATACTATAAACTTGCAGAGGAAATAGCATATAAACTTGTACGTGAGGGTTACGGAATCATTACAGGTGGTGGTCCTGGGATAATGGAAGCTGCCAACAAAGGGGCTCGTCGTGGCGAAGGAAAGTCTGTTGGACTAAACATCGAACTGCCCTTTGAGCAGAAGCACAACGACTACATCGATCACGATAAAAACATTCAGTTTGATTATTTCTTCGTTCGTAAAACTATTTTCCTAAAATACTCGCAGGGCTTTATTGGTATGCCTGGTGGATTTGGAACGATGGATGAACTTTATGAATCACTTACCTTGGTCCAAACGCATAAAATAGCTCAATTTCCCGTTGTTCTTGTTGGTACTGAATATTGGAAAGGCCTTATTGATTGGATGAAAAACACCATGTTGGAACAAGAGCACAATATTAACGCCACTGATTTTGATCTCTTTAAAATTGTAGATACCGCAGACGAAGCGGTAAATCATATTGTAGAATTTTACAGTAAATATCTTCTTAAACCAAATTTCTAGGCTTGAGTCGCTGGTTGTTTAAAATATTTATACTTCCTCTTCTCTATTTCATCTCCATACTTCCTTTTTGGATTCTTTATGGGATCAGTAGTTTCTTTTACCTGATTGTTTTTTATGTGATTGGTTATCGAAAAAAAGTAGTGCTCGAAAATCTGAAAAACTCATTTCCCGAGAAAACAGAAACAGAACTAAAACAAATACAGAAAAAGTTCTACGTACATTTCTGTGATGTATTTCTTGAAACGCTTAAACTATTAACGATTTCAAAAAAAGAATTCAAAAAAAGATGCAGCCTGGATGAAACGTCCATTAAAGAATTCCGCTATTATTTCGACAAAAAACAAACCTTTGTGGGAGTGATGGGACATTGTGGTAACTGGGAATGGGGGGCAATAGCACACCAGGTTTATTTTGATAAGGAAGAAAGAATGATTACTGGCGTTTATCATCCTCTTACAAGCAAAAATTTTGACGAATTTATGTTGAATCTGCGCAGTCGTTTTGGTGGGGATATTGTTGCGATGAGCCAGTTATACAAGCGACTTATTTATTTAAAACAAAATAATATTCCAACTACAATTGGTTTAATCGCCGATCAAACGCCTCCGCCAGAAAGTGCCTATTGGACCACTTTTCTGAATCAAGACACCCCTGTATTCAATGGTACAGAAAAACTTGCCAGAAAATTTAATTACCCTGTGGTATGCCTTAATATTTCGAAACGAAAGAGAGGCTATTACAACCTGAGCATCACAACACTAACCGAAACTCCAAATGAATTACCGGAAGGAGTAATCTCTGAACTTCACACCAAACATCTAGAGAAAAAAATAAAAGAGCAG
>JAEUTM010000242.1 GCA_016788025.1 Bacteroidia bacterium | reverse complement strand
CAGGCTACCGCTTCGGGAACGGTAACATGGTATATCAAATACGCCTGCCCAACCTATGTTGCAACAGGTAATTCTGTTGTTATAAATGCACCTTCCACTGCAAATGTTTATACTATCCACGCAGAAAACAGTAATGCCTGTGGTGCAACCGCACCGCTCGCAACAGCAATGGTTACCATAGAGGCACTTCCGTCTATAACAGCAGCCAGTGGTACAATTTGTAATGGGAATTCTTTTACGATCAACCCGAGTGGAGCAGCCACTTATTCGTTTTCAAGCGGACCTGTTGTATCGCCTCTGGTAAACACAACGTATACAGTTTTTGGAACCAGTGTAAACGGTTGTCAGAATAAAACTACCGTTACAGTTTCCATTGCACCAGACCCAACGATTGCCGTAAACAACGCAACGATTTGCAATGGCAGCTCAGTCAATCTTATTCCAAGCGGCGCATCTACTTATACATATCTGAATGGAGGCCCGGTAGTCACGCCAAGTGTGTCCGATAGTTATTCGATAACAGGAAAAAGCATCTATGGTTGTCCTTCAACAAATACTGCAGTTGCAAATATTGTTGTACTTCAAACCCCTACAGTAAGTGCCAATGCCGGCACAGTGTGCGCAGGAACACCTTTTGTATTTACACCAAGCGGCGCTGTTAGTTATTCAATAACCGGCAATTCAATGACCGTTAGCCCTCTCTCAAACACTTCTTATACAATAAAGGGCGCAGCATCCAATGGATGTACACATTCGGTAGTTTCGCAGGTAGTGGCCCTTCCTTTGCCAACTGTTTCCATTGGGAATGGTACACTTTGCAGCGGGGATGCATATACACTTTCTCCTCAGGGAGCTATTAATTATTCCTATTCGTCAGGAAGTCCGGTTGTGAATCCATTGAGCCAAACTTCTTATACCATTACTGGCGAATCAGCAGTTAATGGTTGCACCGCGCAGGCTGTTGCCTCACTTTCGGTGTATCCTCTTCCCGTTATTTCAGTTTCAGGCGGAACGCTTTGTGAAGGCGCTACTTTTACGCTCAATCCTTCCGGCGCCGCAAGCTATACGTATTCCAGCGGATCTTCAACCGTGTCACCGAATCTAACGACTTCTTATTCTGTTACCGGAACCAGTAGCCTTGGTTGCATATCTGCGAGTGCTGCTGTGGTGGAACTTACCGTATATCCAAATCCAACAATCTCCGTAAGTTCAGGAACAATTTGCGAAGGAAACACGTTTACACTTAATCCTTCCGGTGCCGCAAGCTATACGTATTCCAGCGGATCCTCAACCGTGTCGCCAAATCTAACATCCTCATATTCCATTACCGGAACCAGTAGCCTTGGTTGCATATCTGCGAGTGCTGCTGTAGCAAATGTCACGGTTTATCCTGCTCCGATAATCTCTGTAAATTCAGGAACGCTTTGCGAAGGAAATACCTTTACACTCGTTCCTTCCGGCGCAATAACTTATACCTATTCGGGCGGATCTTCAACCGTATCGCCTTCAGCAACAACTTCATTTTCAGTAATTGGCATTGACAACATAGGATGTATAAGCCTGAACCCAGCGGTAGCAGATGTTACTGTTTTTCCAGCGCCGGTTATTTCCGTTAATTCAGGCACCATTTGTTCAGGAAGTTCCTTTACTATTATTCCTTCCGGGGCTTTTACTTACACATATTCCGGGAACACTCCCGTTGTCAGTCCCGCGACTACCAGCAGCTATTCTGTTGCCGGCACCGATGTTCTCGGTTGCTTGACCTTGAGTCCTGCAATTTCAATGGTGTCGGTGTTACCTTCGCCCACGGTTTCCGTTAATAATGGCACGATATGCCTGGGCGAAGTATTTTATATTATCCCATCCGGCGCCGATTCATACACCTACTCTTCCATAAGCGCAAGCGTTTCTCCGCTTACAACAACTTCTTATACTGTTACAGGCGCATTTTCTAACGGGTGCGCTAGTTCAGAGATAGTAAATGTGACAGTGCATCCTTTGCCAACCTTAACCATTACAGGTAGCACGCAATTATTATGTGTTGGCGAAGTGGCAACATTAACCGTTGATGGCGCTAATTCCTATACCTGGAACACGAATTCAAATTTTACCAGCATAGAGGTGAGTCCGCCAAGTTCAGAAACTTTTTCTGTTACTGGCGTGGATGCAAACAACTGCGTGGATACAGCCTTGTATTTTTTGCAGGTTGACGTCTGCAGCGGTTACAAGGAACCGGAACGTTCCAATACTCTTATACAAGCTTATCCAAATCCTAATGCAGGAGTATTTTCCGTTCAGTCTCCCTTAGATGGTTTTTTAAGGATTGTGGATGTAAACGGAAAATTGATTTTTGGATCGGAGGTAAAACAAGGCGTCACTCAGATCAACCTGGCAGGAATAAGTCATGGAGTTTATTACTTAATGATAAAGGGAAGTGTTGGGTTGATAAACTGCAAAATGATTGTAGATCCTGACCTCCGTTAGTAGAAGAGGTTTGTGTTCGCAAACATATTCAAATACGTTTTCGCTTTGCGGATTTTTTGCTGATCCTCAAATAAGTATTGCCGGCCAGAAGAATCTATCATAGGTATATGACAATTCCTTGCCTTCCTTAATTTTCTGGGAACGAAGGGCATATCGTGGATGAATTTATTCTGCAAAGCGTTTCTCACCTGTTCGGCATCAATTCCCGCATTAGCTTGTAGATTCTGACCGTAACCCGGATGGTAATTAAATTGAAAACTCAACAAACCATGCGATACATTTGGATAAATTCCACCTGTTGTGTCAACATAACATTTGTTCGGAAAGTGTGCGTCGGCGCTTTCGGTTTTAAATCCCATTTTTCCGGTCCAAAGTGTACAATTAATGCCAGCCTGGAACTGATCAAGATACTGGTACTGCAAAAGCATTGCCGCGGTGCGAAACCTGTCGTGCATAGGACGAGCAAGCAGATCGTTTTCAGTAATTAATCTTGCTGGTCCAAATTCTAAAGCCACTATACCTGTAAGCTGTGATGTTTTTTTGGAATTGAGGTAAACATTATAGGAATAAGCTACCGAATGCTCATAATATGTTTGATTTGAAACGCAGCTAATAAAAGGGTTGTAGAAAAGATTTTTGTTGCCGTAAGCATAAAGAATACCCTGGGAAAATGCAAACTCAGGATAACGAAGCCTTGGCCCAAAAGAACGAAAATTGTAGTAGGTTTTTAATTCGCTGTTGGTTTGGAAATGATCGTTTACAAAATAAAAATTAAAAGTCAATCCCAGGCGCTGAATATGGGTTCCAAAGCCAATGCAAAGGCCGGCGTTAAAACCAATATTGCTTTGGTTTATCAGCAGCTCCTGTGACTGTAAGTTCCAACAGGGAAACAGCGAAAACGCAAGACACAGTTTAAATATTATGTTTCGAAGAATATTCAAGTAGTGCAGAATAAATATCCTGTGCTGTTAAGTTTAATCCCTTTACAATTAAATGAGATTGTTTGTAGAATTTTTGACGCTCTTCCAATAACTTTTCAATAGTGGCAACAAGTTCATTGTCATTAAGCTTATCAAGAAGGGGTCTTTCTGTTTTGGATGAGCGAACCCGCTGAGCCAGAGTTTTCGCCGGTAGTTCAATGTAGATCAGAACGCCGACTTCCTTTATTTTCGCCAGATTATTATTAAAACAAACAGTTCCACCCCCAAGGGCGATTACCGCGGATTTTTTTGTAAAGAGTGAAACAAGACAATCCGTTTCCATTTGTCGAAAAACGCTTTCACCCTCTTGCTTAAAAATGTCGGTAACACTTTTACCGCTGTGGTTTTCAATAAAACCGTCCAGATCAATGAAGTCATAGTTCAAAAGCGCCGCCAGTTTTTTACCCAGGGTGCTTTTGCCACTGCCCATAAAGCCGCTTAAGAAAATGAGTCTGTCCAATCTGAAGTCTAAAATACAAAAGGTTTCACAGCTTGTGACTCAAAAATGAATACAAAATAATGCAGAATTTGCAGAATAATCTGGGGTTTTTACAAAAGTCTGTCACTTCGAGTGCGAAGCGTATCGAGAAGTGCTTCAATTGCCAAAAAATTTCTCCTATGCAATCCCTCAGTTCATCGAACTGATCTTGAAATTGATATTGAAAAGGTAATTTGAATCGATGTTTTTAAAAGTACAATCGCAGGTATCGGCTTTTAAGAGCAGATCCACCAGGCCCATGCTATTTGTGTTTTCGGCCTGTATTATATTTTTTGAGCGGATCGCGCTCAACTCGTCCTTAGATTTTGAATGAAGATAATCCAATTGCTGATTGATACTTTCTTTCTGATGAGAATTCACAACGTTAATCGTATCTATGGAATAATCGCCTTGTTGTTTAGATACCACCAACAGCGACTTATATCTTACCCTTTCGTCATCGGGGTAAAAATTATGTTTGATGATATTGTCAACACATTCGCTAATGGCGTCGTGTATCTTGCCAATAATCATGGGTTTTTCGTTGTTGCCTTCCAGTTTGCTTTTGGTAATCTGCAACACTTCGTTCAACACGCTGTTGTCTATAAAACCATAATAGCTGAAAATGACGTTGTTGTTGTGCAGGTTTTCAATTAGTGTACTCATCTGTCAAAAATTAAATTCGTAATTAGGAACAGAGAACAATCTCAATAAGGACGCGAGATTCGGGCCACTAAAGATAACTATTTTATGGATTTTGCAAATTCCTTGGCGAAATATGTTAAAATTACCGAGGCGCCGGCCCTTTTCATGCTCAGTAAAATCTCATCCCTCACGCGGTCACCGTCGATCCAGCCCTTGGCAGCAGCGGCTTTCACCATAGCGTATTCTCCGCTTACATTATAAGCCGCAATAGGAATGTTAAAATTGTCGTTAAGCAGTTTAATAATGTCAAGATAGCTCAAAGCGGGCTTCACCATAAGGAAATCCGCCCCCTCCATAAAGTCAAGATCAGCCTCTATAAGCGCTTCTTTGCTATTTCCGGGGTTCATCTGGTAGGTTTTTTTATCTCCGAATTTTGGAGCGCTGTCTAAAGCATCACGGAATGGACCATAAAAAGCGCTTGCATATTTTGCGGTGTAGCTCATGATGGACACGTTTGTAAACCCTTCCTCGTCCAGAGCTTCACGGATAAAACCTACGCGGCCATCCATCATATCACTTGGACCGATAATATCAGCACCAGCCTCGGCCTGAGCGACGGCCATCTTCGCGAGAATTTCCAGCGTTTCATCATTTAGGATTTCGCCATTTTTAACCAGGCCGTCATGCCCGTCGCTGCTATAAGGATCCATCGCTACATCCGTCATGATCACAGCTTCCGGAAACTTCTTTTTTATCTCGCGAAGAGTGGAAAGGTATAAGCCCTTTTTATTTAAAGATTCTGTCGCTTTTTTATCCTTGTATTTGTCCGTTAGACTTGGGAATATGTCAAAAGTTTTGATCCCGAGTTTCATACACTCTTCAATCTCTTTAAGCATCAG
Organism: Bacteroidia bacterium; assembly: GCA_016788025.1. Lineage (GTDB taxonomy): Bacteria > Bacteroidota > Bacteroidia > B-17B0 > Aurantibacillaceae > Aurantibacillus. The sequence goes on along the minus strand of JAEUTM010000242.1, from coordinate 2,877 downwards.
GTCGGGGCTTAGTCTGAAAATACCCGGCATGGAATTTACCTCGGACTTTTTATTTTTTCCGTCAATCAAAAACAAAGGGAAGATCAGATCATTTACTGTTACCTGGGTTTCCTGCACAAGATCACGAATGACTGCGCTTTTACGGTTACGTCTTGGACGATGAGTTAAATGCACCATATACTCTAAAAATAAAGAGATGCAAAGGTAAGAGTTATTTATAAAAGCGAGATCATTTTGAAGACAACACTTTTTAAAGTCCATTGCTAAATCAGGTGAGACCATTGCTGAATTAAGCGGATTTGCGGGCGGCTTTTGATCTAAGTTTGTTTTATCAAATGAAAAACACAGCATACTATTATTTTTTTATTGCGCTCCTAAGCTTTGTTAGCAGAGGAATTCAAGCTCAGGAAAGCCAGAACAAGGAGCTCGAAAAATTAAATTCTGGAAACTTTACCGTTTACAAAACGATTGAAAACGGCTCGAAATACAAGTTCGAACTTGCGGCAAAACAATGGCCGGTAACTTTAAACAGAGAAGGCCAGGAGTACAAGGAAATTGTATTGAGCAGGGCAGGCATTATTGAAGAGCGTTACCAGGCGGATTTGCCGGGATTTCCTGCCTATTTCGCAGCTGCAAACAGCGATGTTGTTATTACTGCAATAGATAAGAAGATCTACTATTATACCTGGAGTGTAAAAAGTGGAGCCTCAATTCGCTATATTTTTTCAGAAAGCAAGGTTAAAAATTATGAAGATGAAAAGACACTGCTAGATTCTTACAGGAACTCTATAAAGGATTTACAAGCAACTACACGTACACAGAGAATAGAAACCAATAATGCACTCGCAGAGAAGCAAGCACAAGAGAATACTCTGAATGGCAAAAATGTTAAAGCGATTCGTTTAGTGCCCCGCGAAGTCCCTGCGAGTATAGGACTGCTGAGCATAATTAGCATTGGAGTGGAATTTGAACTGGAAAACGGAACAATACTAAAAACAAAGAACCTCGGTGGCTCAACACCCTATACGGATTTTGAAGCAGAGGTAAGTGGCGGTGATTTTGCTGGTGGTGATTTTAAAGTGGCCGATGATAGCCGGAAAATACCGGGAGATAAGCTGGAAATAGCAGTCTGGTCTAAGTTTGACAACAAAAAACTTAAGGGAAAACTCTCCATTCCTTTAAACTATAAAACCGATGTGAATTATTTCTATAAGGGAAGTTCCGGAGCTTCTGGGAGAGGTTTTACGCAGGGTTACACCGTTAATGGTTCAAACGGTGGCGACGGTAAGAGTATAAAAATTGAAGTAACGAATCAGCAATTAAATGGTGAACAAATTAACAAGCTTGTTATTTTGAATGCCGCCACCGGGACAATAATGAGCGAGGCAAAAATGCACATTCAGAATACACTGAGTATAAATGTAAGTGGCGGAGATGGGGGTAATGGAACGGAGGGCACTGGCAATGGTGGAAATGGCGGTAACGGTGGAAATGGCGGAAATGTCTATTTATCCGGAAATGGTCTTTCGACTCTGAAAATCAACATTACAAATAATGGTGGCAATGGTGGCATTGGAGGGAAGGCAAAAACGCAGGCATACAACAAGGGATTGAATGGAATTAATGGTAAACCAGGCATTGTAAATAAATAGAGTAAACAACACAAAACAACATAAATCATGAGAAAACTAAAACTAATAGCAACGCTTACAATGCTTGCAATATCGGTCTTTCAGCTGAACGCACAGATGAAAGGGAATTTTGAAGCCTTTAACGCTGAAAAGGATGAATTGGGAATTACAGGGCAGTACTTTGGGAAAAGCGATAAAAAGGGTTATGGATATCGATTTGTAAAGGAAGCAGATGGAAAAATCGTAAATGAACTGCATTACTTCGAGAAAAAGAAAAGCACTGAGCCACAGTTGAAATTGTCGATGAAGGAAAGTTACTACAGCAAGAATAAAGTAAAGCTTTTTTACGTTTGGGTAAACGCGAACGCCGCGGGATACGTGGAGCTTATAGAGATTGAACCAGGCGTTTTAGCCCAGGTTGGACAATCGAGCGAGAGCGCTAACGGTGGACCGGCAACTCTTGACGCTCAACGGAAAGTATCCGACATTTACATTAAAGATCAATCAAAATTTGACGCATGGGATCTCGAAACCGCGCAGGCAAAAGTGGATATGATCATTCAGTCTCTCAACACTGAAAAAATTGCCAAAGAAACAGAGGAGTGGAAAAAATTTGACGTATACGCAAAGAATATTAATAAGGTTGTTTTTGCTGCGCAATGGTATCATTTGCAAAAACAAGGTTACCCACACAAAATCGGTGTTAATGGCGCAGATTTTAAAACTGAGCTGGATATGGGCGGGAACATGATGTTTATGGCCTTTTTCGAAGTACCTCCAAAACTAAAATACCCTGGTCACCAAATAAATATCGAAAACGAAATGAACGGCCAGAAAGTAAACAGAGAAACACTGAGGAAAAAATCCGCAGCATGGAGTAATATGGTGAAAATACTGGAAACAAAAGATTTTGAATACAGGCAATCTCCAACTCGCTCCATCCGGGAATTCAATCAATACAACAGTCAGTTTATGCAGGATTATGCGGCTATTCAACTGTTATACGACAACAAAGCCAAATTCAAAGTCGGACAGACCTACGACGTAACTGTAAGATTCTACTCGCATCGTGATGGCGAGAACGGTGATTTGCTTGCAGAAGGAACCGTGAAATTAAAATACACTGACAAGGCTAAGCTGGCCTTTGAGGGAGATCCGGCAAAACCCGAATCAAAAGGAATCTGGGCTCAGTTTGAGGCTTTTCTAAATGAGTAAGTGATTTGCTGGTATTAAAAGGGCTTTCCTG
>JAEUTM010000234.1 GCA_016788025.1 Bacteroidia bacterium | reverse complement strand
CACTTCATTCGGTTGTTAGTTCCAGTTTTACAGAATACACATCATTCTCCTCGTTTACTTCCAGGATATGACTGTTCGGATACAGAAGCATAAGCCTCCTCCGTATCAGCTCATTTCCCAGGCCACTGTATTTGGGGCGCTGCTGTTGTACTTTTGAAAAATGATTCACGCATTCAAATGTTATTTTCTTCTTTTCAATCTCAAAGCTCAGGCGCACGGCTTCTTCTATCCTATTATTCTCGGCGTGTTTAAACGCATTTTCAATAAATGGAATGAATAACATAGGCTCTATCATTATCCCATCTGCATAGCCTTTAAAATCATAACGTATAAAGCGTGGGTTGGAACTTCTTATCTTCTGCAGTTCCACATACTTTTCGATGTAGCCAAGTTCCTTACTCAGTGGAATTTTCTGAGAACTGCTTTCATACAACATAAAACGCATAATATCAGATAACTTATTCAGATACTCCGAAGCCTTTGCAGGGTCCTTTAGAATTAATACGTCAATATTATTCAGCGTATTAAATAAAAAGTGCGGATTAATCTGGGACTTTATCAGTGCTAACTCTGTTTCATGATTTTTCCTTGCGAGTTCTTCTTTTATCTTGATATCCCCGTACCAGCTCACAAAACCTCTTACCACCAATCCTATAATACCATTCATCAATGCATTAATGGATATAATTATTCCGAATCCAAATATCGATTCGAACATCCAGTTCATATCGCTGAAGGTAAAATACATCAGAACTTCACTCGGCACAGCTACTAACATTGGTGTAACAATAGCCAATAAAACGAATAAAGTTATTCTGCCACGACTTAAAAAACGAGAAAAGAGAAATCCATAGAACAAATAAAATGTAATGACACCAGGAATTAATCCTAACTCGAGAAACATAATAAACCATAAAGATCTTCCCGGACCGCTTGCTGTCTTGAATTCACCACGTATAACTTTTAAGTGTTCAATGTGACCTTTTCTCCTAACAGAAAGATTTATACTCGTTCCTTTTTTCCCTCTCACCATTTCCCTTGCCATTTCCATATTTGTCTGGCCCACCACCAATGTCCTATCATCACTTTGTATGTTCACAATAACGTCGCCAGTCCTAAGCAGACCTTGTTTCGCTGCGGGGCCGTCTTCAATGATTTTTTCAACGATCAGTTCCCCATTCTTTTTACCAAACTGAACTCCAATTCCTTCCTGACTTGTTTTAGTTGCTCCGTAGATCAGCGCGTATATAAACAACAGTAAAAAACAATAAAGCAGCCAGTACCCAGCGTGTAGTAAAACAACAATTGGCTTTTTCATATTCCTAAATATAATCGATTAAAACTTTAACCTTTCTCCTTCTTCTTAACAAACATCACATAGCTAACAAGAGTAATAATGCCAAAATAAGTGATGGCCCATGCGTGATGATTAAATGCTTTGCTGATCGGGCTGTCGCCCGGCCTAAAATTTAACATGTTATATGTGTAAGGAATCCAATAACCGTACTCCCAACGAACGCTAATTATCGCACAGACGTAGAGGCCAAGACCAACGCCAAGAGGAATAAGAAAGTTTCTGAACTGAATGCTCAACAGATATTGCAGGGCAAGTACAGGAAGGCAATCGATAAAAATTTTAATATTATGTTTTAGAAAAACCAAAAAAGGAATCTCCTCCACCGGAAAAGGGATCCCTCTGAAAATTATTGAGGGCACCACTCCACATAAATAAAGACCAATATTAAATATGATAAAAAATTGGAGCAGCATTACCATAATAACAATCATCTTTACAAAAAAGATAAGCGATGGACTTTGTGGAGTAGTCATGGTCTGTTTCCAGGTGTTGTTTCTGTATTCCAACTGAGCAACGAGACTGCTGACGAGAATGACACCAAGAGGCAGCAGAACAATATTGGTGATCTGCCAGCAGTCCATAAAGATATTTTCCCACAAACGGTTGGATTGACTTTCAGGATAAAGATTTTTAAAATCATGCATCCTCGCGATGCAATAAATAAGCGGTACGAGACAGCCCCCCCCAATAGTCAGCCATGATGACGCACTTCGTCTTGTCTTCAACCATTCGCTTTGGAAACTATAAACTAATATTTTCATAAATCTATTTGGTTAGGTTAATAAATACCGATTCAAGATCATTGGTCACTCTCTGAATAGCATATACATCAAGTTTAGCCTCCACAAACCTTCTGTTAATGTCAGCAATCACCTCTTCTTTCAAAGCGGGAAAAATAATCTTGTTGTTTTGATTTTGTGCGGCATTGTAGAGCTGATTTGCAATTGAAAAAGCTTTTTCCGGATTATTCGTCTCAAAAACCACCGCAGAGGAAGTTTGTTGTTTTTCAAACAATTCTTCCAGGGTTCCCTGGAACAACATATTTCCTTTGTGAATTAACCCAACATGTGTAACTAATTTTTCTATTTCAGAAAGCAGATGACTTGAAATAAGAATGGTGATTCCTTTTTCTTTGTTGAGTTGCTTGAGTAACTCCCGCATTTCAATTATTCCAGCTGGATCGAGACCGTTGGTGGGCTCATCAAGAATGAGCAATTCAGGATCATGCAAAAGTGCAATCGCAATGCCCAGGCGTTGTTTCATACCAAGGGAAAAGCGACCTGCTTTTTTATTGCCAGTATGTTCAAGACCAACGAGTTTAAGCGCATACTGCATATTAGTAAAAGGACATTGAAAGATCTTTTGGTACACACGAAGATTCTCGATTGCCGTTAACTGAGAATGGATGGAAGGACTCTCGATTAAAGAACCAACCCGTTTCAGAATTTCTGTTCGCTGCGTATCGAATTGTTTGCCAAATACTAAAATCTCTCCCTGTTGTTTTTTAAGAAGACCAAGGATCAATCTTAATGTAGTTGTTTTACCTGCGCCGTTTGGACCTAAAAATCCATAAATACTGCCAGATTTGACCTGGAGGCTAATGTCGTTCAGAACCCTCTCCTTTTTTGAAAAATAATGTGTGAGCTGTTTTGTTTCCAGGCTTAGCATAAAAAGCGTGTTTAAGCCAAATGTATACTGGCCAGGGATTTTGATCTAAACTATTCTGCAAAATGCCAAAAAGGCTCTGCAAAATGCCAATTTCTCAACCTTCGCAGCATTCTGGTCCGGTAAAACCGCATCCCTTTTCCACTTTTTTATGTTTGAAACTTGAGGGATTCCCCCCGGCGAATGGTCTATTGAGGGCTTACCTTAGGAATATGCTGGAAAAAAAATTTCACTCTTTGTCTAAACGCCAGGAATTTCTTGAAAAGGTCTCTTTTCCATTACAGGAAAAACTTATTGCCTGCTCAAACAACTGCATCAATTCCTTAAAACTTTATCTTACCAGTAAGAACTCCGTAACCCAGGCTACATTGCTGAAGAGCCTTGATGAATGGCGTACAGCGCTGGACGAATGTGAACGCGAAAATCTTTTCAAATAGTTTATAAAACCAAAAAAGCCTAAACAAATGAAATGATCATTGGTTCAGGCTTTCATGAGAGCTTACGGGCCCAAATATTTTCTGTTAGATCTAAGGTAAGAAAATATAATCTCTCCAAATGTTAATTCGGGATTATTTTTTCAACCGTTCTAATTTTCGTATTTGGCTATTAGGTTTGCAAGGTGATACATGGTGTAAGTATTCCCTTCAATAAGATGAAGGCCGTAATCATCCAGACGACGAATACGCAGTTTAACACCCTGAGGCAGCACTTTATCCAGGTTAAAATTGCTTGATATCACCACGAGCTTTTGTATGACTTTGTTTTTATTTTCTTCCCTTGCCCAATAACGCTTATCTCGTTTTATCTCCAATGTCTGAGGAAAATCAGCATCTAAAGCCGGACCGCCATAAGCGATCAATATCCTGAGCCAGAATTTATCCGACACGAGTAAAAAATCGGAGCCCGATCGCAAACACGCATCCTTATAAATATTTACAGATCTTAAAGCCTCGTCCATGGTTATCAGGCGAACACCGGTCCATAATTTCTCCGGCTCATTTTTTTTGAAAGCACTTTCAATCTGCGTCGGTTTATATATGCCATAGATTAAAGGAATGCACAATAAGACATAAAAATATTTCGAAAGGTTTAGTTTAACCAGGGGAATCATCAACACAATAAGCACCGGGATTCCAAGATACATACGACAGTGCGACATAAACAGCCAGTCGCTGCCATCCATTGTTTTGCCGAAACAAAAAGACAAAGCCAGCACTAAAAAAAAGACAAGAAGTGCATAAGCGAACTTACTCTTGTTCTTAAATAGCAAAAACAAAAAAGTTAACATTACAATGAGCAAGGGAATACTGCCTTCATCCGTAAAAAAACTAACCTGTTTAAATAGTTTGTTAATTTTTGAAGTAGCAATTCTGAAATAATCTGTTGAGTAGCGCAATGTCAGATCGTTCATTACATAATCTGGATGAAGCTTGTAAAAACGATCAAACAGAATATAAAATATGGGTACTGTTATCAAAACACAGGCAGCGGATACAAAATAGTAATACTTGTTTTGATAGTTTACCAGAAACATATAAAACAGAAAAGGTAGACTTACCAATACCGAGTTAGGACTTACGAAATAGCCAAGAACTGCAAAAATGGTATTAAGGATCAGAAGCTTTAAATCATGAGGGTTAAGGATACTTACAATAAAAAAAGAAGTGAAGAAAATGCCGGTCACAAAGCCTCTCGGTAAGGAACTGAGCATGTCGTAACTTATGGAGAGGCATAGTAGGACTCCAAAAACGCAAATAGCCTG
>JAEUTM010000218.1 GCA_016788025.1 Bacteroidia bacterium | reverse complement strand
GAGGCTCCAATAACACTTTACAAATCCGGAAAGTTTTTCGCAAGGGCTATATTCCCTGTAGTCCATTTGGCAAATGTATGGAAAGAAATAAAGAGCCGTTCTATGGATAGAAGATAAAAAGGCGGAAATTATTCAAGAATCAGATTCAATCAGAGACCACAGGGTGAATGTCTAAAAAATACAATTTTATATTGTTTTTGATGATCATATTTGTGTTTTATGAGGCCAAGGAATCCATTTGCAATCACGTTTGTTTTTCGTTTTTCCAGAGATGTTGGTTTTAATAAATGCCATTTCCTGATAGTGATGTTTGTTTTTGGGCGTTACGCGAATGCCCAGAGTTTTGAAGAAGAAAATGTGCCGATATTGTTTGCGCCGCAGATCATTTCCACAGATCAGATAGAATCGGGGCCGCTGACTTTTTCGGAAGACGGAAGGTATGTGTATTTTTCTGTGTGGGCGCCAGATCATAGTGTATCTGTGTTATGCGAGTCGGAACTTGTTGCGGGCCAATGGACCGAACCCAGGATCCTTCCTTTTTCAGGAAAATTCAGAGACAATCATCCTTTTATCAGCCACGACGGGAAGAAACTCTTTTTTAGTTCAGATCGTCCGAAGAATGAGAAAAGTAATATTCCCAAAGACTGCGATATCTGGTTCGCCGAAAAACAAAACGGAGGCTGGGCTGTGCCGCAGAGACTTGGAGATTCGATCAATAGTCCGTTTAACGAGTATTCACCCTGTGTTACACTAGCCAACACAATTTATTTTACACGCTTATCGCCGGAAATGGCGCGTGGAGGAGAGATATATTATTCTGATTTCGCAAATGGCTATTTTAATAAAGCAAAAAGGCTTGAGAATGACAGCATTAATTCGACACGACATGAATGGCATGTTTACGTAACCGCAAACGGCAAATACATGTTTTTTACAACCCTTGACAAAGCAGGAGCGGGAGGAGGGGAAGATTTGTTTATCAGCATCAGAAAAGATAAAGTCTGGCAAAATCCGGTTCCCTTTCCCTTTAACGGTTTGCATCACGATTACCTTGCTTCGCTTGGGCATGATGGGAAGTATTTTTATTTTGTTTCGGAAAGGGAAGACTTGCAGTTAAAAAGGCCGGTAAACAACTATGGCGATTTTATGAAAGCGCTGAGATCTCCGGCGAACGGCAGGTCTGATTTTTATTTTATAGAATTTGATGTACTATTAAAAAAATTGAAAATATGAGATTTTTCCTTTTAGCTTATTGCATTCTGATTTCCATGTTTGTTTTTGCCCAGGAAACCATGAAGCCTTTGGAACTCACTATCGATTACCAGGGGCGCGTAATTGTAATGGCCAAAATTAATGATCAGTTTGCTGCGCGTCTTATTCTTGACACAGGAGCTGACGGTTTGCTGCTTGACGAAGATTTTTTCAATAGCACAGGCATTCTCATTAACAGAAGCCAGCAATCGCTTTTACCTGGTGCAGGATCTACGCCCAAGAGAATTACCGTTGTTCTGGACCGGATGAAGGTGAGGGTTGACAGCATGGTGTATTATCCTCCCTATGTGCCCCTTATGCAGCTGAGGGCTATTGTTGGCGAGAATGCGGATGGAATTATCGGACCATCTTTTTTGAGGGATTATCTTACGGAGATTGATTTTGAGAATAAAAAAATGCGTCTTCACACCGACCGGAAATTCCTGGAAGGTTATGACAGTTTGAAGCTTGAAGTTCGAAACAACCGTTATTACCTTCCCGCATCCGTTTTGACGAATGGAAATCTTGAGATTAAGGGATCGTTCCAGATAGATCTTGGAAGTTCCGGAGCCATCCACATGACCTCGCCAACTGCAAAACAATACAGTCTTGAAACCGGTGTATCAAATAAAATAAAGTTTTTTAATGAAAGTGGCGGAGCCGGCGGAAGAATAGAGGGTTATGAGTTCAGGGCAAAAGAGCTTAAAATAGGAAAATATGTTTTGAACGCACCCTGTATTGACTGGTCGACGGACACGTCGGGAGCACTGGCCAGGAGCACTTATTCGGGCTTGTTGGGAAATGAGATCCTTGAACGGTTCAGCACGGTTATTGATTTTAAGAACGCTGTACTTTTTATAAAGCCTGCAAAAAATTATGGTTCGAAGTTTACAGGTCCAATAGCTGGGTTCAGTTACATTTCGAAAATCAACACAGAAAAAACGGTGATAGTGACTGGTCTATATGAGAAGAGTCCGGCGGATAAGGCAGGAGTGAAGCCGGGGGACAGGATAATTTTTATCGATGGTAAGTCTGTTTTGAATATGACTGAAAAAGATCTTAAAACGATTTTAGGAGACGAGGGCAATGATATCGAACTGACTCTAAAAAGGGAAAATGAACAATTAAAAATAAAACTTCCCCGTAAAGAACTTTTATAAAGCCTGTTATTTGACTATCTTTAATTAACATGCCTGAAGTTCTAAAAGTAAAAAGCCCTTTGCTCAAGGATCACATACAGTTTGTGGCGATTAACGGTTTTGTTCCCGACAAGGGAAATATTATTCCGGTGATGCCTGATGGAGTTTCGGCACTGGTTATAAATGTGGGAAAGCCTTATCAGCGAAGCTGTTCGCTAACAGGTGAAATGAGTACCGTGAAGGGTAGTCATTTTGTGGGTATTAAAAGCAGAGCCTGTTATGTTAAACCTAATTTCGAAATGAGAACGGTGAGTATTCGTTTTAAACCGGGAGCAATAAAGTTCTTTCTGCAAAATGATGCCAGTGAATTGACCGACCAGGTGGTAGAAGCTTCTTTGCTTTTTGGCTCAGACATTTTTTTTCTGGAGGATAAAATTGCCGGGGAGTCTGATCCGAATCAGATTCTGAGACTTGTTGAACTTTTCCTCTTGAAAAAAATGATCAGACGTCCGGGGCTCGTCAATATCAGCGGGAAAATTGAACTGATTTATTCCCGGCCAACGGAACTCCGAACCCGGGACCTGCTTGGTGGCAGCCGAGGCTACAAGAGTCTTGAAAGGGAGTTTATTCGTCATTTAGGGATTTCTCCGAAAACGTTCATTGATATCGCAAGATTTAATTATTCTTCGAGTCTGTTATTCAGGGAGCCCGAAGCTGTTTTAACGCAGATAGGGCTTCAGGCCGGATATTATGACCAGTCGCATTTTACGCATAGTTTCAAAAAATTTTCCGGGTTTACGCCAAGCCAGTTTCAGACACTCGGTTCAGAAATGTTTCTCGACAATCAACGAATAATTTCAGAGTTTTTTAATTTCTCCAAATTTCGCCGGACAGAACGAAATTGAACTCGGTGTAAAACCTTACTTGTCCAAAAAATACAATTTTTTACTGGTTTTTAATTCAAACTTTGTTTTAACGCGAAACGAAATTTGAATGAAGAGAATAATTTTACTTTTTATCCTGGCATGTACCGCTGATTGTTGTTTATCGCAGGGGGGATGGATTAAAGACACAAATCCTCTGAACGGCGCGATTTCGTATACAACCAATTATCCTTATGCCGGTGTTTCTTTTGTTGAGCTTAATGGGGATGAATATGTTGATCTGCATCTTTCACCCAGAACGATCTATTTTAATAACGGTGACGGAACCTTCGGTCCGAAAATGTTGCTACCCTTCCAGGAGCAGGTTGGTACGGCTGGAAGTAGTTCTGCCGATCTTGATAATGATGGTGACAACGACCTGGTAATAGCTTGCACACCCTCAAAAGTTTATTTTAATAACGGGAACGGGACTTTTTCAGATAAGTCTTCCCTGGTTCCCGGCTTCTCGTTTTACGGGGCCTGGGCTGCGGCTATTGGCGACTGCAACGAAGATCGCGAACTCGACATGGTTTTTGCCCATGCGAACGGATTTCATTCACCATCGGTGGCGTCTCCCTGCAGGCTTTATTTGCAACAGGGAACTTCCTTCATGCCCACGCAGGAAAGCGGTTATCCATTTACCACCAATCTTTTTTCCTATACAAATCCGTTCTGGAGTGATTATGATCTCGACGGTGATATGGATCTTTTTATTGCGAGCGGTCCTGCATCGAGTACGCCTGACTATGATTACTGTTATAAAAACATGAAAATGGAAACAGGCGCAGATACATTGATTGCCATGACCAGTGAATTGTTTGCATTGGATAAACAGGATGGGCAGTGTTATAATTTTATTGATTATGACAACGATGGTGATTTTGACCTGTGCATTACAAATTATTTCGGCGCTCCGACACGCTTTTATAAGAATAATAATGGCAACTATAACATTGTTGCTACTGTTCTTTCCAGCACGTCTGCCAATCTGGCGAACTGCTGGGGCGATTATGATAATGACGGAGACCAGGATGTAATCATTACAACTGAGAATCAGTCGGCAAGATATTACCGGAACGAAGGGAATGGCACATTTGTTTACCTCGCGAATGGCTTAAACACCAGTTCGGCAACCAATGGCATAAGTAATGCTGATTATGATAACGATGGAGACCTGGATCTTTTTACAAATGGCGTAGGCAGTTTTGGAAATACAAGTTCTGTTGGATTGTACATTAATGATACCGTTGCAGTAGGGAGAAATTTTATAAATCTGAAACTTATCGGAACCGTTTCAAACCGATCGGCAATTGGGGCCATAGTGAGAATAAAAGCGACAATTTACGGTAATACGTTTTGGCAGATAAGGGAAGTAAATGCACAGAACACTTTCCAGGGACAGAATGATCTGAGAGTTCACTTTGGTCTTGGTGACGCTGTTATATTAGATTCAATAAGCGTTACCTGGCCTTCCGGCCAGACAGATCATTATACCTACTATCTGGCTAATGGCTTTTACACACTTACGGAAAGCATGGTAACAACAGGTCTGGCTAAATCAAATTCAGGCAGCTCAGTCAGCATTTACCCGAATCCTGTGATCAATCATGTGACGATTAAAGTTGGGGGATCGTTATTTTCCAAGGGACAATTTTGTATTTCCGATCCAAGAGGAAATGTTGTATGCGGTGGAGTTCTGCAAGGTGAATTTACTCATCTCAATTTAGCTGAGCTTCCTTCGGGCGTTTATTTTCTAAAGGTAACATCTGCTGAACATATTCAAACAAAAAAAATAATAAAACACAATTAGTATGAAATATTTAGTTCTTTCTATTCTCTACGTTTATGGGGCTCTCGCCGCAGGGGCACAGAATTTTATTTTAGGTGCGGCTGACAGTCATTCAGATATGACCCAGGCCCAATCTTCGCCACCGGACGTCAAAGCGATCTATTATGCATTTGATACTTCAATGGATAGCTTGTGGTTTAAAATGGAGTTCTTCACAAAGGTGAGCAATAAAGCATGGAGTGCGAAAGTTGGAATTGACACAAACAACATTGCTGATGGCGCAGCCTGGCCAGCACCAAGTGTCAGTCAATCTCTTAGATATGACGTTCTGGTGGATATCTATTATAACCCGGGTTTTCCACCACCGTTTACCGGTAATATTTATCAGAATACAAATTACATATCCAGCAATGTTAATTTAAGGATGGCCGATACTAATGTGGTTGTCGTTGGACTAAAACGTTCGCAGATAAAGCAGGCGGGAATTCCAATCCGTTTTGTAGCAGGAGCCGGCCTCATAGTTGGTACCGTTAACGACGAAGTTCCTGATCAGGGTTATGTCGTTATCCAGGAGCTTACCACAGGAATTACAGAGAAATCGGTGACAGATCTTTTTGTTTTCCCTAATCCTGCAAACGATTTTATTTTCCTTAATAGTGTTAGTGAATTGGAAAACCGGGAAGTGAATTATAATATTGTAAATGATGAAGGGAAGATTGTGCTGGCTGGAAAGTTGAAGACAAAAAACAGAATAGATATTAGAAATCTTCAGCCGGCGAATTATTTCCTTTTTTTGGAAGTTGGCGGAGAAGCACTAACAAAGAAAATTATTGTCGAAAAAAAATAATCTGCAAAATCGACATCGGCTGAACCAGGCCGTGAGTAACTTGCCAGTGTTTGGCGGCAAGGTTTGGAAAAAGGCACAAGCAGGTTTGGTGTAGACTGCCTTGCGTGGGGAAAACTAGAGATTATTTGCAGTTTGCAACGGGCGATGACGAGCACACACATTGAGGCATCGGTTCTTCGAATGCAAAGGCTAAGATCCCGGCTCATGAATTCGGTTGGCTGCTCTACTTAGTGCAACCGTTTTCATGAGCGCGCTCCAAACCAACAAAAAATCACCGAGACTACTTTTTGTTTGTTTTTATCTCTTTGTAACTGAGGTTCTCAGAGCCGGTTTTGCAGTGGTTGTTCGTAAATGAGGTGGCGCATGCGCAAGCTTCGCGAATGCGCAGTCGGAATGACTGTGTGCGTTGAACGGCTCAGCAGCCGTTGGCAGAATTATTTCATCGTTTCAAAAGTTTAAAGCCAATTTCGCGGCCTTGGCCCTGGAACATGGCGAGGTTGATCCAGAACCAGGCGAATTGTTCCATGAGTTCAAATTTATCGTTACCGCCAATGGAGTAACATTCTGCGAAGCCGGCGTCTTTGGCCAATTGTATGGCGGCTTGTTTTCCTTTTTCGCTGTCACCGGCTACAAATGCATCGAGTGCAAGGTTTCCATAATTAGTATTTTGCATGTTGTTGTAGCCTGTTGTATTAAAACATTTCACAACATCTTTTGTCTGGGTGTTATCTAAAATGGCGCCGGTGGTGTGTTTGTAACCTTGGGGACCTCTGTTCATCACGATGTTCATGGCATCGATGATAATTTTTCCCGTTGTGTCTCCCAGGGATTTTACAATTTCCACGGTTAAGGGTGCGGGTGTTGACAGCAAGATCAGTTCGGAGTTTTTCACTGCTTCGGCAATGCTAAATGCTTTGGTATTGGGATTGTTGAGGAGTTCTTTTCCTTTAAAATTGTTTATGTCGCGGACGCCTAAGTTGATCTGGTGTCCTTTATGTGCCCATTTGGTAGCCAGCGCGCCGCCAACATTACCGGTTCCTATGATTGCAATTTTCATTTCTTGTGTGTTGAATTGTGTTAGATGCTCAGTAGTTTTATTCTCTTTGAAATTAAGTCTTTAAAAAGTGATTTTTGTGCTCGCGGCAAAAAACTATTTTCTATCCACCAAAGCGCATCCTTTCGTTTTTTAATAAATGTTTGGTAACAATTTGAAATTTGTTTTTCACTTAGTGATAAGGTTTTTCCTAATACATCGAAATCTTTTTTTGTTATTTTATTTCTTTTGCCATTTAAAGTCAGACCCATTTGTTCTGATTCATTTTTGATAACCAAAGCAGTACTTATGAGATCGTAAGCAGGGCTTAAAGAAAAAGTCCCGTCTTCGTATTCAAGCATTGAGAAGTTTTTTAAGTGCATGTCTGCGTTATGGGTGATAAAGCTAAACAGCACCAATTCGAAATATCGAAGCATGTCAAAACCAGGTTGTGATGAGAATTGATGAATTGTTTTACCGGTCTTTTCGTAGCTCCCTCTATATTTATGTTCGGTAAGGGTTTCGGTAAGTTGACATAAATCTTCGCATGCTAGTTTATTTTCTCCATTTCGTTCAAAGCGTTTTGTAATGTACGCAAGTTTGCCTGAAGGCAATCTTACAAGACCATGAACTGCCGTTTTTATTCCAAACTCTTTAGCAAGATGCATGCATAAGTCTTCATTTTCTGGTAATGAAATATAGGTTTCGCTTTGCGGTTTAATGATGTAGTTGCTCTTATCATCTACAATAGTGAACCGAATGGCTTTTTTACTTTCTTCCAGCCAAAGACTTAGTTTTGGTTGAACGCCAGTGATAGATGTGTTTGCCTTTACAATTTCCTTCGCATACTTAGTCAATTTGTTTTCGTCTATGTCAATTACTGGCATCTGCTTTAAACCAAAAGCACTTGAAATACACTTTTCGTGATAATCAATGTCGTTATTCTTTAATGGTTTATAGCACAATAAACAATTCATATTAGTTTTCGTTTTTTATACTTAAATCGCCAATGCAGTCTTTGCAAAGTGTAAGAAGCAAACTCATTCGGTCTCTTGGGTTAAGTTTCCAGTTGTCAATTGCAATTTTCAATAACCACCCTTCCGGAATTAATCCATCAAAAAACGGAATCATGTTTTTCTCGTTATAAATTTCCAAACGCAAAGGCAATGTTTTGCTTACTTCACCGTAAATGGGATTTTTTAAATATTCTTCGCTGTATTGAAACGAATAGCCGCTTTCATCTTCCCATATTCTACCGGCAAGGGCATCTTTTTTATAGACCAGTCCTTTTTTCATTATTGTTTTTCAATTTTTTGTATGTTCTCATGCAATATGATTTCGGTTAGCTTATCATCAGGGTTTTGCTGGTATTTTAGTGCGTTATTGTTTGGTACGAATTTCCAGGAAGTAATTTTGTTTTCTTTTTTATCAATTATTTCTTTTGTAATAAAGCCGTATTTTGATATTTTATTTGTTAATGTAATTTTTACGCCTGTATTTAAAAAGTTCCAAAAAATGTAATAAGGGTCAATATGTTGTTTTTCCGGGCTCAGTCGAAAGCCAAATAAATTTAGAACCTGGTCAATCTTATCCAATTGAAGGGTTTCTTTTCCTTGTTCTAGTTCGCGAATGAAGCGTATACCAACTCCAGCTTTTGATGCTAATTCTTCTTGTGTAAGACTTAGTTTTTTCCTTTGGTATTTTATAAATGCAGATAGATTATTCATTTTCTATACCTTTCCGGGTATAAATATATGAATTATTTTTAAAAAGATACCGAACGGGTATAAAATATAATAAAAATACACAAAGCATACCGTTCGGGTATACTTAATGGCTGTAGGCCTAATGGCACTGAGCTTGGCTACCAATACGTACGATACACAAATTTGCTTGGAGGCGTAGGAGAATTAATAACCGAGAGGTTCCCGACTTGTATGTCGAATCCTTAAGACACGAATCTCTTTTAAGTCCGCTTAATTTGATAGGTTAGTCGATAACTGAAAACGATAAAAGCCCTGAAGTCTTTATTTGGTGGGATCTTTAGCTTATCTAATTCACTAATAAATGGATTTGTTTTGATGACGTCTAATCGGGAGATAACAGCAATTTGACTATTTTTGGGGCCTGAACACTTTGTTTCTCGAGGTAGGTCAAAATTTCTTTGAAATGATCAAGAGCTTTTTAGTCCCAAACAATTTTGAATTTCGGTTTTACCATTTAGATAATTCCTTTAACGCGTCTTTATGAGAAACCGAATTACCTTTTTCAATTCGAGTTACCGCGTCATTTACTTCCTTGTTATATTGTTTGATAATAATCCGCTTAACGTCCTTGTCAACGTTTAGAAAACTCTTGATCATTTCAAGTACAAGAGCCTGCTGCTTTGAAGAGAGAAGCGGTAAGAAATTTCAACCTATTTTTTATCGCAGTTGCTGTCATGGCGGATGGTGAACTGTAAATTTACAAAAAAGTGATCAAAAAGGCAAGAACCCCGCCTACGCTAAAAGCTTCGGCGGATGAGACAAGAGGCGAGGGGAGAATCAAGAGCCAAGAGCCAAGAACCAAGAACCAAGAACCATGTAATAGAGTCAAAGAGAAATAGGAGCCAAAACAGTGAATGCTTGGAGCTAACCCTTCGATCCTTCGCTCAGTGTGACAGAGGCAACGCTTCGACCCTTCGACAAACGCAGGGTAAACTGAGCTCAGCGCGACAGAAGCAAGAGGCGGGGCTTCGGTGGTCCGGAGAATAGATTGCTTCGGCGGATTGGTCAGCGCTCATGCCTACTGGAGCCAAGAAACAAGAACCAACCCTTCGACATGGTTCGACATCCTTCGGTAGACTCAGGACGAGCTCACCACGGGCGCTCAGGGTGACAGAGGCAAGGGAAAGTAAATTAGTTGGCAGTTGGCAGTGGCAGTTAGCTTTGATTCAAAAGTTTTGTGCAAAATCTTTCGCGCGGCTTATCCGGAGCCTGAAAAACAGCAATAAAAAATCCCCGCGAAAGAAAGGCATTTTCGCGGGGATTTGAGTTTTAAAGGGAATCACTTATAACAAGGTGGTCGGACAAACATAATCCGTTACCGGAAAGAGCCGGCTTTCTTTTATGAGGCTGAAACCGCCTTTTACGTTTACTAGGTTGGTATATCCTCTTGACCTGAGAATGGAAATAAAGGTCATGGATCGATAACCGCCTGCACAGTGTACATAATAGGTTTTGTCGGAATTGATGACTTGCATGGCATCGTTAATAAAATCGAGGGGCGCATTTACCGCATTGATCATGTGTTCGCTATCGTATTCGCTTTTTTTGCGCACGTCGAGAATGTTGATTTCTTCCGCGCTCATGATCTCACTCAATCTTTCCACATTTACCCAGCGGATCTCGTCTGTCTCTTTTCCTGCTTTTTTCCAGGCTTCAAAACCTCCGTCGAGGTAACCAAGGGCGTTATCGTAACCTACGCGCGCCAGGCGTGTGATGATTTCTTCTTCGCGACCCTTGTCCGCCACAATTAAAATTTCCTGTTTTACATCCGGGATCAGCGTTCCTACCCAGGTGGCAAAACTACCATCAATGCCAATGTTGATGGCATTGGGAATAAAACCCTGCGCGAAGGTATCCGCATGCCTTGTGTCAATAATGAGTGCGTTTGTTTCATTCGCGGCTGCTTCAAAGGCGTCTACCGACAAAGCGCGTGTTCCTTGTTTTAAAACAGCGTCTATGTTTTTGTAACCTTTAATATTCATCAATACATTCTGTGGGAAATAGGCCGGAGGAGGAACCAGTCCGGTTAATATTTCTCTGATGAAGTTTTCCCGCGTGAGTGCAGGGTTCAATGCATAATTGGTCTGTTTTTGATGTCCCAATGTGTCGGTTGTTTCCTTACTCATTTTTTTACCACAGGCGCTTCCCGCTCCATGACCGGGATACACGATCAGTTTATCATCCAGTGGTAAGATTTTGTTGCGCAAGGAATCAAATAAGAGCGAAGCCAGTTTTTCCTGCGATAAGTCTTCCACTACATGCTGAGCCAGGTCGGGACGGCCAACATCGCCAATAAATAAGGTGTCGCCGGTTACAATGCCGTGTTCTGTTCCATCTTCGTCTATCAACAGGTAGGTTGTACTTTCCATGGTGTGGCCCGGCGTGTGAATGGCTTTTACAAAAATATTACCCACTTTAAACAACTGTCCGTCTGCCGCGATGCGCGCTTCAAAACCCGGTTTGGCGCCCGGACCGTACACAATGCTGGCGCCTGTTTCTTTTGCAAGGTCGATATGACCGCTTACAAAATCGGCATGGAAATGTGTTTCAAAAATGTATTTGATCTTCGCATTGTCTTTCTGAGCCCTTTGGATATAGGGACTGGTTTCGCGCAGTGGATCAAAAACGGCTGCTTCGCCATTGTTTTCAATATAATATGCTGCGTGTGCGAGGCAACCGGTATAAATCTGTTCTACTTTCATGGTGTTTAATTTTTGATACAAAGTTGCGATGGCTTTTTGCATTTATTTGTAACCAATGTTACATAAGCGTATGATTTTTATCGCTTTTTGAAGGAAAGGGCTAATTTTGTGGGGACTATTTGTTTATGACTTCACTTAAAATATTTACGGATCCGGATCTTGTTGCCGAAATAGAAAAACTAGCACGTACACGTCATCTTAAGAAAGAGGAGGTACTGATAAAACCCGGAGACGAAATTCTTTTTATTCCCATCATCGTGAAAGGCAGTGTGAGGATCCTGAGGCAGGACGAGAGTGGTAAAGAAGTGTTTTTATACCATCTAAATCCCGGGCAAACCTGCGCCATGTCGCTTACCTGCTGCCAGGCCGGGCGTAAAAGCATGATCAGGGCCGTGGCAGAAGTTGACAGTGAAATTCTTCAGCTGCCGGTGAAGGTGTCGGAAGAATGGTTTAAATACCCGGAGTGGAAGGCTTATATCAGTAATAACTACACCAATCGTTTTGCTGAACTCATGCAGGTTATTGATATCATTGCTTTCCAGAACATGGACAAACAATTGCTGCATTACCTGGAAGAACGTTCGAAAGCTTTGAACACGCGGATATTGGATATTACGCACCAGCAGATTGCCGATGAACTGCATGCGCACAGGGAAGCGATCAGTCGCTTGCTGAGGGTAATGGAACAAAAAGGCATTGTAAAACTCGGAAGGAACAGCATAGAAGTTCTAACGATGAAATAAAAGATCAGGCAACATCCTATATGGAAACAAAAGAAGACATTTCGCGGCTGTTGGTTGATAAAACCATTAAAGCCAAGGAGAAGACTGAGTTGCTCAGTTCCTGGATACTGGAACACAAAGTGAAAATAGAAGATGTTGTTGACTTTGCGAAAACAGCGAAGGATCCGGTAAAAGCCACATGTATTGAAGCCTTTGAATTTGCCACCCGCCAAAAACCTGAAGTGGCAGACAAAACAGTTTTCGAATTTGTGACGGAATCTCTTGCTGCCAAAGCGCCAAGGGTAAAATGGGAGAGCGCAAAAGTAGTTGGCAATACCGCGCATTTGTTTACCGGGCGCCTGGATGGAACCATCGTTGGCTTGCTTGATAATACGGAGCATGAGGGAACGGTTGTCCGGTGGAGCTCTGCCTTCGCACTGGGGCAGATAATTAAACTCAAAACAAAATACAACAAGGAGCTTCTCCCCTCCGTAGAAGCCATTTTAGAACGCGAAGAAAAAAACAGTATCAAGAAGATTTATTTCGACGCGTTAAAAAAAATAAAAATCTAGGGCAGCTTAATTGACTTGTTTAATTAGCTTACAGCTGCGGAAAGCCAGACGCGTTTCTTCCAGATAGAAGGAGTATTTCTTTTGTCCACACATAATAAAAAGCGGTTTATCCAACAAATGTTCCTGTTAACCGCAATGCCTTTTCCGACATTTGTGCCATGAAAAACAGGATAAGAAAATACAAGCTCGAGATCATAGGCTCCATTACGGGAGCAGTTGGCGGATTTCTGTACTGGAAATTTGTGGGCTGTGCTTCAGGAAGCTGTGCCATTACGTCGAGCCCCGTTAATAGTAGTATTTACGGCGCCATGATGGGCGCTTTGTTCTTTGGCCTGTTTAAACGTGAAAACAAAAACAATTCAAAAGAAACACAACATGAAAAACCTTGAAGAACTGATCAGATCGGGTAAGGCCACAGTGGTGGATGTAAGAAGTCCCGGTGAATTTATGAGCGGGCATGTGCACAAAAGCATTAATATTCCTTTGCAGGAAATTCCGGAGCGACTGGAAGAATTCAGAAGCATGAACAATATTGTTTTGTGTTGCGCCTCGGGCAACCGCAGTGGTCAGGCTACTGCGTTCCTGCGACAAAACGGAATAGCCTGTGAAAATGCCGGCTCATGGCTGGATGTAAATTGTTATTGCTAATTTTTAAAATTTAAACGTATGATACAAATGATTAAAAATATGTTGGGTATAGGTCCAAAAGTAGATCTCGGAGAACTGATTAACAATGGCGCAACTATTTTAGATGTGCGCAGCAGGGGCGAATATGCGGGCGGCCACGTGAAAGGTTCCCTGAATATTCCACTCGATCAGTTGTCTGACCAGTTGAAGAAACTAAAGAGTAAAGAGCATCCGGTGATTACTTGTTGTGCTTCCGGCATGCGCAGTGCCTCTGCCAAAGGTTATCTAAAGGCACAAGGCTATACCAACGTGCATAATGGCGGAAGCTGGCTCAGCCTGAGACGTTATGCAAAATAATTACCCGTTCCGATGCTTAAGGGTTTTGGGATTGAATGACACAGTGTAAAACAAAAACGAAATGAATTTTAATGAACTCATAAAAAGCGATAAACCGGTGTTGGTAGATTTTTCTGCCGAGTGGTGCGGACCTTGCAAAATGATGGCGCCCATCCTGGCCGAGCTCAAAGCGATGATCGGAGATAAAGCGACTGTTATGAAAATAGACGTGGACAAAAATCCGTTGGCAGCCAGTGCATACAAGATTATGAGCGTTCCCACGCTGCTTCTCTTTAAAAACGGTGAAGTAAAATGGAAACAATCGGGTGTGGTGCCTGCTCAGCATTTGAAACAACAGATAGAGCGTTATTGCTAATTAAAAAGAATATGAAAATCAGATTTAAAAAAATGCTTTATGCTGTTTTAATTGGAAGCAGCGTAATGGTTTCCTGCAATGGCCAAAGCGGCAGTGCGGGAAGCGTAAACAAAACAATTTCTGTGGAGGAATTTGAAACACGTTTAAAGCAAGGAGATGTACAATTGGTGGATGTACGCACGGAGGAAGAATATGCCGGCGGGCATTTAAAAAACGCCTTAAACTACAATATCTCATCCCCGGATTTCGGGACTAACATTAAAACACTGGATAAGAACAAAACAGTGCTGGTTTATTGTTTATCCGGAGGCAGAAGTGCTTCAGCGGCGGATCTGATGAGTGGAGAAGGATTTAAAGAAGTGTATAACCTGGGTGGTGGAATCATGAAATGGAACGGCGCCGGGAAAAGCCTGGATGCAGGGGCTGCCACGGATGAAAAACCAGGCATGAGCATGGAAGATCTTAATGCTTTGGTAAAGAAGGATAAGTATGTGCTGGTGGATTTTAACGCCAAATGGTGCAAGCCTTGTTTAAAAATGTTGCCCATGCTTGAAAAAATTACGGAAGCAAAAAAGGAAAAATTAGATTTTGTAAGGATAGATGCCGATGAGAACAAAAACCTGATGCAACAAAAGGGAATCAGTTCTATTCCGTATCTTGAACTCTATAAAGAAGGGAAACTGATTTGGAAACACGAAGGTGAAATAGACGAATCAGCATTCCTGGACGAAACCAAATTATAATAATGAAACAGATGAGCGCAACAACCTTATTGGTGTTAATTTTAGTAGGTATGGTCGCCGGTACTCTTGGCGGAATGATTGGTCTTGGTGGTGGAATCATACTGGTGCCGGCTTTGGTTTTTTTACTAAAGCTCGATCAGCAAACAGCGCAGGGTACCAGCATTGCTGTGATGTTGCCACCGATAGGTTTGTTTGCAGTTTATAATTATTACAAAGCGGGCTTTGTAAATACACCTTATGCCCTGGTGTTGGCGCTGGCTTTTATGGTTGGTGGTTATTTCGGTTCTCTGCTCGCATTGCGGATGTCGCCTGATTTGCTGCGCAAAGCATTTAGTGTACTGATGGTATTGATCGCCGTGAAGATGTTTTTCTCGGGGGATAAAGTCTGATCTTTTTAACAGCAGGAATACCGACCCCTTTAACTTTTTTTTAAACTTTTGATCTTGACAGTCACTACTGTCCCCGGATATTTTTGCGGTATTATAATCATTCAATCAGGCACTATGAAACCATTGATTGCAGAATCGGTTTATAATACCCTGCTGGAATTGAATCATCCACTTGTTCCTTACCTGCAGGAAAATTTGTCGCGTGCCCTTGTTATTAAAGACCAGTCTTTAGATAACCGCACCATCAGTCTCAACTCCATTGTGGATTATGTTTACGAGCCAGGCGCAAAACCTGTGCGCATACAAATTGTGTTACCGGAACAGGAGGATCTGAAACGGCGCAGAGTTTCGGTACTGGCGCCTATTAGCAGAGCCTTGCTGGGTTATAAAGAATCGGATGTTGTGACTGCAAAAATGCCTTCCGGGGAAAAAACCTTCAGGATCTTGCGTGTACAAAACAGGACTGAGCATTTAAAAAAGTCTGGCTCATTTTTAAAAATGACAAGACACTGAAAAAAATTCAAGAAAAATGAAATAATGACAGAGATTTTTTCTCTGGCATTTTGTTTGATCGATAAAGAGCATTACTAACCAATAAAAAGAGAAATCATGACACTTATCAAATGGAGCAGCCCTTCTGCGGGCCCGGAAAAACGGAACACGCTGATCCCTTCCATGGAAAGCATGTTCAGTAGTTTCTTTGGCAATGATCTTTTAGCGAGAGATTATGCCGGTTATGTACCGTCGGTTAACATTACAGAAACCGAGGATAGTTACAGCATTGAAGTTTCCGCCCCTGGTTTTGAGAAAAAAGATTTTGCCGTGCAGGTGGAAGAAGGTGTACTTACCATTTCCGGTGAACATCGCCAGGAAAACAGAACAGAGGACAAACACTATGTCCGCAAGGAATTTAACTACGGTTCTTTTACGCGCAGTTTTAATTTAGCGGATCTTGTGGATGAAGAAAAGATTGATGCCAAATATGAAAACGGCATTCTTAAAATAGAACTTCCAAAAAACGAAAAGAACAGGGGTAGGAACCTGAAGACCATCAAGATCAATTAAGTATCGTACCCGGAAGGAAACATATTCTTTCCGGGTTTCTTTCTAAAAGACGTTACACACATGAAAACACTGAATGTTGTGCTGGTTTCGTTGTTGATGCTGATGACATCCTGTAACGCCCAGCAAGATGAGTATTTAAAGAATCTGCCTTTTCTTGCCGAAGCGGGTGAGGCCAATACTGATTCACTAAACAAACCGGATGTGCGTTTTAAAGTGAATAAAAAGTACGATGATAGAGGAAACATCGTAAGTTACGATTCTGTATACACCTACAGCTACAGAGGATCAAACAAGGGTCGCCTGGCGATGAGTCCCCCTGAAAACTTTCCATTTCCTCCCGGATTTTCTTCTTCCGGGTTTTTGAATTTCCCGGAGATGGATCCTTTCGCAAATGATACACTTTTCAGAAGATCTTTTAATGATGATTATTTCGAAAAACAAATGCAAAAGAACCTGGAAATGATGAAAGAATTTATGCGGGGATTTCCACCAGTGCCACAGGCTACGCCTGAAAAAAAACAGGAGGTTCCTTCAGGCAAAACAATTTAAGCTTTGCAGGCAAAATAGTACGGGCTCTCTTTTGTGTTACAGATTTGGTTTATCGAAAGACCTGATAAAGCGTAAGGATCAGAATGATGAATACCAGGGAGGTATAAATGATTTTGGTGTATCTGGCCAGCCAGTTCGGAAGGTAAATGTCAAAATTGTCTTTTGTGGAACTTGAAAATTTCCTGGCTATTAAGGTTAAAGGACAGAATAATTTAAAGCTTAATAATACAAGTCCTTCAACCGCGACGAGGCCAAAACCTGTCCAGAGCCAAAAGTCAATTCTACCTGTAATAGCTGCAAAGAGCATATAAAAGATAACAATGTTGAAGAAGATCCAGATAAACGTATGGATCGTTTTCACCAGTACCAGTTTTACCTCGTTTGTCATGTGCCTACAAATTTGGATATGTTGTTTTTTACCGTGTTGCTAAGATTGTCGGTATAAGGGGAAGTGTTGAGCGCTTTTACTTCTTCCAAAAGTTCCGGATGATGTTTAGCTATCCTGTACATTGTTTTAATTGCATGCGAACGAAGGGAAGGATTTTTAGCGGGTTGTTTCCAGATCTCTGAACAAATATAGTATAGCCGCCCTTCATTTGCGGGACTTAATTCCATTTTTTCCAAAAGAATGATGAGTTCTCTTTGCTGACTGTCCGGTCGCTTTGGAATGGTTTTGATGATCTTAGCCACCTGCTTGCGAATGCGCTTGTCGTTTTTTTCGACGCAGCTCCATAAGAGCCAGGCCGCCCGCCAGGAATAGTGCGGTTTATCGGAAAGGGCAAGACGTAACAGTTCGGCAAAATAAGCGCGACGTTTATTCAGATAAGGAACCAATTCTTTTTTATGGGAATTGTTTATGAGATGCTCCAGGGCTGTTTCGCTATGAACGGACCTTTTCACAGTTAAAAAAATTAGCGAGCATTTATTACAGCGCTGGCATGTTCCGGTTCATGCCGATTTCTTTCTTTAAATTTTATGCCATAGATCTCCAGGCATTTCATCAGTTCTTCTTTTTCAACCTTACCGAAGATGAGCCAAAGGGGATAGGCGTCGACATACAATATTAACACTGGCAACGAGTCGAGATTAAAGTAAGCAGCCAGTTTGGGATTGCGTTCCAGGTCGCACAGTTGAATATCCAGGTTCAATTGATATTGTTCGTATATTTCGTTTAGTATATTTTTTTGCTGAATGCTGGCAAGATTACTTTCTGTTTCAAAACACACAAGAACCGGATTCTTTGCTTTTTTAATACGTTTGGAAAACTGGTGCACCGTCATGTTTTGAGCTTCTTCGAAAGCTCCGGGATTCTGCGCAATAACATAATTTACTGAGAGTAACAGGAAAACAGATATAAATAATTTTAGGTTCATCGTTCAAAATTTAATTCCGCGCTTCTTCATTTCTTCGGCCAGTTTTCCGCTGATCTTCCTGCAATTGCAGTGTTTCTGGTGTTCGAGGTGCCAGGCAATGCGTTCGTCAATGCTTGGATTTTTAGGCATTTTGTGTTTCAGATGCCAGACTTTATTTATTGCCATGTTTACATAATTTAAAAGAAGCCTCGTTGCGAGGCTCTTTGCCGCCTGTAGCTGCCGGACTATTTGGTAACAACCTGTTGATTGTCCCGCAGGGCAGTTTTTTTCCACATATTGTATCTTAGGATCTGGATCTCAGCGAGCACATGTTTGAGGGAACCGGCCCAGTAATTGCGTAAGCCAAAACCGGAGGGACTTCCTGAACAATAGTCGCTAAAAAGTATTTTCCGGCTTTGAATGTCGAAGAAGACAATCCAATAGTTTCCGCGGTGATAGGATTTATCAAAACTCTCCACAATAAAAACAAGTCCCAGGCCTTCTTTTTTATCGCCTTCCGGATATGCCTTTACCATTGTCGGAAGTTTGTCCTTCATGAGTATATGACTGTTATAGGTGAGAATG
>JAEUTM010000188.1 GCA_016788025.1 Bacteroidia bacterium | reverse complement strand
AGAAACAGAACAATGAATTTAATAGCGAAGCTATCAGGTTTAGCTTGCAAAATAACCGGGATGTAAGAAGAGGTCGTATTTGTGTAACGAACGGAAATACTAAAGTTTTGATTTTAAATCCTGCTTTTTACGCCTGGAAATTTCAGGACGGTGTTTGTTACTCATCAACACACTGTCGTCTGTATTCAGACCAATAACGTGCCGAAGATTGACCAGGAAGGATTTATGAATTCTGAAAAATTGATGATTCTTCAGTTCCTGTTCAAACAGCCCGATGTTTTTACTTACCAGGTATGTGGACCCGCTATCAAGTATTATTTCAGAATACCTTCCCTCCCCTTTGATATAAACGACGTTTGCAGGGTCTGCCAACAACGTGGTGTGCTTAAGGGGGATTTTTATTTTGTATAACCCAGCGAAGTGAGTTTCCCATTGTGTGTTTACCAACTGGACTAGTTCATCAGGATCTACCGGCTTTAGAAGGTAATCTTCCGCTTTCATTTTTAAAGCACGCATGGCATAATTATCGTAAGCACTCACAAAAACAAAACGGAATTTTTTTCCAGGCAGATCCTGTAACACCGAAAAGCCGCCTCCGTGTGGCATTTCGATGTCGAGGAAAACCAGGTCCGGATTTAAGCGGCTTATCAAGTCCCTGCCCTCTTTTACAGAATATGCGCTTCCGGCTATTTCCACCCGGTCGCCAACATATTCACAAAGCAAAAGTTCCAGGGCTTTTACCGCATCTGGTTCGTCATCTATGATCAGGCATTTCAGCTTCATGTTTCAAATATGGAATATTAAAAAGGATCTGCGTACCACAAACTTTTCCGGCATTATCAATAACGTCTGTTATATGTAAATAAAAAGTGTAACCCGGTGTATTCGCGTAAACCCTTAAACGTTTTTCGTTAATCTCCAGGCCCTTTGGCGAATGCCCGGCCCTGCGATGTTTAGCCGCTTCATTTCGTCCAACACCATTGTCTGTGATGCAACACCTCAAAAAACCACTTTCAAAAAAAATCAATATTTCAATAAGTCCCCTTCTGCTTTCAAGAGGTAACACAGCATGAAGTATGGCATTCTCAATGTAAGGCTGAAGTAACATTGAAGGTACTTGAATATGCGAATGAAGCAAGTCCGGGGTTACCGTTAAATGACAATCGAACTTGTTTTTGTAGCGAAGCAGTTCCAACTGAATATACGACCGAAGGAGCTCGTACTCGTCACGTAAAGGCACATAATTTTTGTTTGAATGATCCAGACAGGTTCGCATGAGTTTAGCAAAGCTACTCAGATACTTTAAGGATTCTTTTTTTTCTTCCCGCAGAATAAAAGAGTGAATTGAGTTGAGTGAATTAAAAATAAAGTGTGGATTTATTTGTGCTGACAGCGCTTGTCGCTGATACTCCTGCAATTCGAGAATGAGTCTGTTTCGTTTTTTAATTTGTTTTATCCTTAGGTATGTTCCTAAAAATAAAAGGGTAATGATTAAAAATATCACCGGAATCCAGAATACAGGTCTCTGCCATAAAGGTCGTTTTATCCGGAATGTATAACCAAGTGTTTTTTTGTTCCAAATGCCCGCGGCGTTCATCGCCTGCAACTCAAAACGGTAAGAACCTGGCTCTAAAGCTGGGAACTGAATACGGGTTGCTTCTGTTTCAACCCAATCATCGCTGGCACCTACAAGCCTATAGCGATAAGGAATGTGTCCCATTTGTATGAACGACATTCCTTTGAAATTAAAAGAGATAAGATTCTGCCGGTACGAGAAGACGCTGTCTGTAACTGACTGGTTATTTACAGATACTGATTCGAGGACTATCGGCACCTCGGCATCGTCATTTTCCCAGGGCACAAAACTCATCAGTCCGTAGGTACTTCCCAACCACAATTGTCCCCGGGCATAAATTACCTTCTTAATGTCGGGCGCCTGAAGACCCTGGTTTTGGGAGAAATTGCGAACACGAATGCTTTTACCTTCAAAACGTACCTGACTGATGCCTTTGTTTGTAGCGGCCCAAATTTTATTTCCGGAAACTGCCAGCGCGTTAACGATGTTACTTATTAGTCCGTTCTTTTCGTTAATTTGTTCACTATTGTCTGCCTGCCTGAGGATTATACCATTGCCTATACTAGCAAGAACAAGCCGATGGTCATTCGTCTCAAGAATATCCACCACTCTTTCGCACCGAACGGAGCTGTCTCTTACTAGACTTCTATTTTTGAGATAAGACAAGCCGCCAGTACCTCCAACCCATACTGAACCCGCATGATCCCTGAACAATACATCTATATGTTTTGAAGCCCCGGTAGAACCGACAACTGCGTCGCTAGCCTCAGTGACTTCAATTATCCCCGAACTAACCACAGTCAATACTCCACCCTTGCTGCCACTGGTCATTCCCCGGTAATGTCTCCTTCCAAAAATACGTTCGAGTTTTTTATTACCCTTATAAAAACCAAGCGTTGTGGATGTGCCTAGCCATGTCTTTTGTGTAAGAGAGTCGTAATAGAGTGTTTCTACAGAACCCAGACCTGAATCTATCCGGGCCAGATGCGGTGATTTTTCCAGGATATTCATCTTATAAACATCGCCGCGTGAAGTTCCAAGATAAAGGAAACTTTTGTCGCTTAAACACATTGCTGTGATGGGTCCTTTGGGCTCGGCAGAAGGAAGCGGATAGGTGAATGTTGATTTGGCGGGCATGTAAAAGACTCCCTTTTCCAGACTGCTAAACCAATATGACCCTTCACTGTCCTGAAAAACCGAAGTAACGGTCAATTGATCGAGATAATGACCGGCATTTTCAAACTGGTACAAATTTTCCTTCTTCAACTTT
>JAEUTM010000175.1 GCA_016788025.1 Bacteroidia bacterium | reverse complement strand
AAAATAAAACTTACAGGTCATCCGCAGGAGAACCTCAGCATGCGCGTAATGGATATGTTTGCGCCGATTGGCAAAGGTCAGCGTGGATTAATTGTAGCCCAACCTAAAACAGGTAAAACTGTTTTATTAAAGGATGTTGCTAACGCAATTGCCTATAACCATCCTGAGATTTACCTTATTATACTTCTTATCGACGAGCGTCCTGAAGAGGTAACCGATATGGCCCGCAGCGTAAAAGCCGAGGTAATATCCAGCACCTTCGATGAGCCTGCCGAAAAGCACGTGAAAATTGCAAACATCGTTCTCGAAAAAGCGAAACGCATGGTTGAATGCGGGCACGATGTGGTTATCCTGCTTGATAGCATTACCCGTTTGGCCAGAGCTTACAATACTGTATCTCCAGCCAGTGGAAAAGTACTTACCGGTGGTGTTGATGCAAACGCTCTTCACAAACCTAAACGTTTCTTCGGTGCCGCGCGTAAAGTCGAAAACGGAGGTTCGCTTACCATTCTTGCAACGGCCCTTACAGAAACAGGTTCAAAAATGGATGAAGTAATTTTTGAAGAATTCAAGGGTACAGGTAATATGGAATTGCAGTTGGATCGTAAACTTTCTAATCGCCGTATTTATCCTGCTATCGACCTTTTAGCCTCTTCAACCCGTCGCGACGATCTTTTGGTAGACAAAGAAACGCTTACGCGTTTATGGGTGTTGCGCAAACACCTTGGCGATATGAATCCACAAGAAGCAATGGAGTTTCTTTTAGACAGACTTCGCCGGTCGCAATCCAACGAAGAATTCTTAATTAGCATGAATGGTTAATGAATAAGAAAGCGCTCCTGTTCGGCTTTTTGTATGCCTTCAGTGTTATTGTTTTTAAGCTGGTTATCCTACTCGGCGGTTATACACTTAGTAAATTCGGCTTTTATTACTCAAATATCGTAGCGGTGTTTATGATGTTGCCGTTCTTTTTTATTGCCGTTTACCTTGTGCGTGAAAAAGATTATGGTGGAGTAATAGGAGGAAAAGAAGCGGTGCGTATTTGCATGACAATCCTTGCCGTGAGTATTGTCCTGATAAGCGTTTACAATTACATCGAATTCGACTGGAAGTTCCGTGAAATAGCCATACAGTATTATAACAGCAATGAGTATCTCGATTTGCTGAAAGAACAACAAGCAAAACAACCGGACAAGATAAAGATTGAGGATTTTCCAAAGATCATTTCGGGGCAGATTGCTGATCTTTCGGCCTTTAAATCTACAACCGGCAAATTAATGCCGATGCTTTTTATCGGACTCAGCAGTGCCTTTATAACCGCTGTTCTTTTAAAAAGAAACAAAAAAGCCTAACGCCGGCGTCTTTTTTTCTTTGATCCGAAGTCTACTTCTTTGTGACGTTTTTTTCCTTTTCCTGTAGCAAATTTTATACAATCTGCTACCGTTAATCGTTTGGTTTTACAGGCGGGATTTCTGAATAAAGAAATACCAAGACTGAAATACACCCCTACATTATTCGTATTTCTGGCCATAAAAAGTGGAAATATGTTGTCAACCCCAAATACCATACTGCGAAGGCGCAACATAAATCCCAGGTTTGGATACCTGAATTTTTGAAGCGCAAAAGGAAGTCCCACTTCAATTGGCAGTGTTTCATACCGCGGGCATATAACCAACACGTCGGCGCCTGGAACCCCTATCATCCTTGTAGGAATCAGGTTCTTCACCACAGTAACATTCAGGTAAAAATCGTTATCAAAATTATAATCCATTTGTCCGCTTAAAGCAGTTGGTAGCGTCGCAGTGATTGGCTTGCCTTCAACGGTCTCATTTTTGAAATTACTTTTAATCACGTCTGTAAATGCTGTGTCTATTCTCTTCGGATCAAAATAACCAGCTCCGCTTACATCGGTACGGGTGGTGTTTGTTTTAAATCTCACATAACCAAGATCCAGTAAAGAAAGTCCTATTTTGATCTTGTAATCCACGTAATTGCAGTTTGATAGTTTGGAGTTGGCCAGGTATTTATCTACATAATCCTCCATGATTTTGTAGGTTATTCCGAGGTCCAGGCCCCAGCCTCTGCCAGATTTCCATGCTGCCTGATTATTTCTAACGGTGCCGTCGAGTCGGTTAACGCCAAAACTGCCATCCGCATTGGTAAAACTATCGAACTCTATCAGGTTCGCGTAATAAATGTTCACTCCTGTGTTGTATTTTATGTTTCCGGCAAGTGCAATAATAATGTCCTGCTGTCTTTTGATCATCTTCCCGAAATTGATTCCGTACTCCGCCCAGGTCATAGTCGCCAAACGGGCGTTTTTAATATCCTGACCGAGAAGATCCCTGCTCTGTTCAGGATTAAAACCATTTTCATTCAGAAATGCACTGGCAAGCTGATAAGAAACATTTCGCATGTCGGTTACGTTTCTTATTCGCGTAAAAAAACCACCGCCATACATGCGCTTGCTGATGATAAGACCAGGTCCTTGCCCATTCACTACTGCATAGAGAAATTGTTTTGTCTGCGAGTTGCTCCTGTTGATTGTTTTGGTTTGCAGCGCACTTGAATATTTAAAATTTGGCAGGTACCCGAAATTACTTTTGGCAAACACCTGGGCGCCGGCAATATTG
The DNA here is from genome assembly GCA_016788025.1 of Bacteroidia bacterium. Classification (GTDB taxonomy): domain Bacteria; phylum Bacteroidota; class Bacteroidia; order B-17B0; family Aurantibacillaceae; genus Aurantibacillus. Next base: position 2,135 of record JAEUTM010000175.1, on the reverse strand, counting down.
TATTGAATGTAGGTTCTGCAATCAACACTGGAAGATGGGTTCAGGAATATACTGTTGCTGCTCGAATAATTACTGTTACTGATTCCGAATTTTTCCTGGGAGAAACCGATTGAACATATCAATACGGCAAATAAAAGCACCCAGGTACGTTTCATAGTTTTTAGGTTAGAGAAAGTAGCATAACAAAGATAAAAAATAATAGAAGCAGGCCAAGACATAACGCACAAAAGGGTTAGCGGAACAGAGAAATATGCCCGTTTCTGACTTGTTTTTTATCACCACCTTTTTCGATACTCTCTATATGGTATATATAAATGTCTTCGGGACAAAGATTGCCTTTAAAACGACCGTCCCACCTCGCGTTCATATTGCTTGAAGTGAAAACTGTGTTTCCCCACCGGTCAGTAATAGTAATCGAAAAATAACTGTAGTCGCATTGCATCACCGGCGAAAAATAATCATTACGATTGTCTTCATTTGGGGTAAAACTGGTCGGTATTATCATTTCGCATTCGCAAACCTTAAATTTAACCCTCACTGTGTCTACCTGCGCACCACAATTGTTAATCTCAGTCTTTACCCAATAAACACCTTCTTTAATTGCATAGATACTGGGTGACGTTGCTCCGGTACTCCAAAGAATCTTTGTTCCGGGATTTGCCTTAACAGAGATAACTCTTGTCTCGTCATTCAGGCAAAACGTAACATCGTTCTGCACGCTTACTCCGCTTCCCTGTACAGATTTTACAAAAACCGTGTCGATTACATTACAGCCACCATTAAACATAGAAACCCAGTACCTTCCGGGATTATCTACCTTTATTTTTTGAGACGTCTCGAACGTGTTCCAGAGATATTGAACTCCCGGATTCTTCGCATCTAAAATAACCGATCGGCCTTTACAGATAATTGTATCCCTGAGCTGAACTTTCGGTCTCGGATAAATGTTTACGTAGGTACTATCAAATACCGGAGACACATACAAAGGAGAACTCAGACGCACATAGTATTTCCCCTTTAACTGTGCCTTTACTTTTTTTGTATTGGTAATGATGCCGTGTGGGGTGGTCCATTGAATAGACACATTATTATCAAGCTGCTGTTTGATTTCAACATAACTGCTGTCACCAAAACAAAACGCAACGGAATCCCGAAGCAGATTTGGCCGCTGAGCAGAAACACTCAGCCCCCACAAGAGAAATAAATATATTAATGCCCTTTTTATAACTCTAATTCTATAACAATAATTGTTCCCTGGCCTTCAGGCGTCAGAGTTGACTTGTCGGTCATCGTAACCTGCTGTTGCTTTCCACTAAGTTTTGAGTTCACTTCGAGGATACTATAAATGGTACTTGTACCCAGGGATTTGTGACCTGTTTTTGCATGCTCTTTCGCTTTGATCAATCCGATACCATTATCTTCTATGATAATGGTGAGCTTACCTTTGGTTTGTATTTTAAATGAAATGGTGAGTTTACCATGCTCCTGCTTAGGCAATATACCATGTATGATGCAATTTTCAACGAATGGCTGAATGATCATGTTCGGAATGTGAATTGCATGGGTATTGATGTTTTCGTCGATATTGATTTCGTAATCAAATTTATTTTTAAAACGTTCCTTCTCAAGTTCGAGATAATATGTTAAGCGGGAAAGCTCATCGTAGAGCGTAATATCGCTTTGGGCCGCCTTTTCAATAATCATCCGGATAAGTCTTGAGAATTTTGCAAGGTACTCGCTTGCCCTCAAACCATTATTGGTATTAATATAGTTCTGAATGGATGTGAGTGAATTGAAGATGAAATGGGGGCTCAGGAGGGAGTTCATGGCCTGGTGTTTCAGAAGATTTACCTGTTGTTCGTCGTTCAATCGCTTTTTTGCTCTTACTTTTACACTCCTCACCCACACAAAACTAATTGCCGTAATTAAGAATAATCCACCCAGAGTAATCAGCCAATAAACAGATTGTTTTTCTGTTATTTTTTCTTCCTTTTCGAAAACCAGTACGCTGGGCTCGCTCCATACGATATTGTCGGCCGATGCTGAGACCTCAACCTCATGATGTCCCCCCGTTAAAATTAAATCAAACGATAGGTTATTAAAGTATTTCCACTCTCCATCATCAATCCTGAATT
>JAEUTM010000168.1 GCA_016788025.1 Bacteroidia bacterium | reverse complement strand
GACCGTTTGGTAAATTCTGCAAATAGTGCAACAGCTGAAGACGTGTCGGGCATTACATCGGTTAACGCAGCTTCCATTAAAGTAGTAATGTTTGTTGGAACCGGAACGTATATCAACGGAACCTTTTCAAACAACTGGGAAGTGGAATCGACTGGTTTAACTACACAGAAAGACGATGTGGCGTCGGGGAATATTTATATTTCTTCTACTGCCTCTACTACTTTTGCAGCTGTTAATAGTCCTGTCAAAATCCAGGGCACAACTACCTCGGCAAATTTATTCAGAGTAAGCTCCTCTGTAAATAATCGCCTGGTGTACACCGGCAATAAAACAAAACGATTTGCCGTGATCTGTTCTTTGAGTTCAATTGCCTCCGGTAATAACAAGAACTTCTCGTTCTATATTTCAAAGAATGGAAGCGTACTTCCCGAATCAAAACAGTTAATGAAATGTTCTTCATCGGTAGACAGAGGTTCCATCACACTTTCGTGCACGGTTTCTCTTTCCACAAACGACTATATAGAAGTATGGTGTGAAAACAATACCGATGCCACCGCACTTTCCGTAGAATCGCTTAACCTGGCCATTAAATAGTTATGAAAAAATCTTTCTTTCATATCACTTTTTTCTTTGCCATTGGAATTCTTGCTGCACAAAACCAAATTACAAACTTTGGGAATTTGATGGTACACAATAATGCAAGTGTAAGTGTTTTCGGTAATCTTATTGATAACGGATCAATTGTAGATTCAGGAGCTGTGATCACTTTGGCTGGAAGTAATGCCCAGGAAATTGGCGGAACGTCAGCCACTACATTCAAAAATCTTACTTTAAACAATACTGCCGGATCTTACCTTAGTTCCAATAAAAAAATCACCGGCGAATTAAATATCAGCTCCGGCACCTTTTCAACCACGGGTTACGATTTTACTCTCGTGTCTGACGCGAATGGTACGGCACGCATTGCCCCTATTCTTGGGAACTTCAGCGGGAACATTACTATGCAACGTTATTTGTCGGGCCCAACAAGCTGGAGATTTTTAGCTTCTCCTGTATCAGGAGCTACCCTGGCTGACTGGCAAGATGATTTTTTTACAAGTGGTTTTCCTAATTCAGATTATCCGAGTTATTGGTTTACGTCTATTTATACCTACGACGAAACCGTTTCCGGTATTGCCGATAATGGTTATGTTGCGCCCACCGACATTTCTGATCCCATCGTTCCAAACAAAGGTTACTGGGCTTATATAGGTCCAACGCCCATTACGGTTGATGTAACGGGTCCGCCTGCCACCTTTAACCAAACCTTCCAGGTGTCTTATACAGCCAGTGGCGGCGCTTTGAACGATGGCTACGTGATGATCGGGAATCCATATCCCTGCCCGATTGACTGGAGCTCTCCAAACTGGAACAAAACAAATATCAACAACGCTATTTACATTTGGAACCCGGAGCTACAACAGTACGCAAGCTGGGTATCGGGTGTTGCTGTAAACGGAGGGTCTAATCTTATTGCCTCATCACAGTCATTCTGGGTGCAGGCCAATGGATTTAATCCCGCTTTATCCTGTAATGAAAACGTGAAGGTGTCCAATAATACACCGTTCATGAGACCGAGCGCGCCGGCAGTATTTGACGCCTTGAAATTAAGCATTGCCGGAAATGGCTATCGTGACGAAACACTTTTACGGTTTGGAAACACTGGCACCAATGGTTACGATACGGATGCAGACGCCAGAAAATTATTCAGTAGCAACGACCAGGTACCGGGCATTGCAACACAGGATTCTACCCTAACCGACATGTCGGTAAATAGTCTTCCCCCGGTAACATCCCTGTTACACATTCCCGTAAAAACGCTTGTGGGCATTGCCGGAAACTATACACTACAGGTAGATTCTTCAACATTTCTGGCTGAGCATTGTATTGTACTGGAAGATCTGTATACGGGAATCAAAACAAATCTATCTGCACATGCAAGCTATGTGTTTGATATTTCGGACACAACCACTGCGGCGAGATTCCTGATCCACGTGTCTCCTTCTCATAAAACCAAATCTATTGCGGCCAGCTGCAACAATTACCACAATGGCAAAGGTATCGCAGAAGCTAAAGGCTTCGGTCCATGGCATTACCAGTGGTCGGACACCAACAATATTGTTTTAAAACAGAAACCGAATACGTTTTTACCCGACACACTTTCTAATTTATCCGCGGGCAAATATGTGGTGAGAATTATGGACGTGGCTAATCTTTGTGGCATGTACACGCAAACGATCACCATAACAGAACCACTTCCTGTTACAGCGGGATTCATCAGTTCGGCAGATACACTTGTGGTTGGAGAGAATCTCAGCGTACAAAACACATCGGGCAATGCTAATGCTTACACCTGGAATTTCGGAGACGGAAGCCCGGTTGAAAATTCGTACCAACCCACCTCGCACTCCTATTCCAGTCCGGGAGAATTTAAACTGAGCCTGCAGGCCAATAATGGCAACTGTTCTGACAGCATTTTTAAAACCATTGTTGTGTTATTGCCATATACAGTGGGTGTGAGTGAAAACAGTTCGGTAAGTCGCATCGTGGTTTACCCTAACCCTTCCAACGGCCTGTTTTATGTGGATATTCCGGGAGCAGAAGGTACTATCACGGTACACAGTATTTCCGGCCAGCTTGTTTTTGAAAAAGACCTTGTAGGCGAAAAAACAGAATTAAACCTAAGCTTCGTAAACAAGGGAGTTTATTTATACGCTATTAAGCTGAGCTCTGGCAAAATTCAGAGTGGTAAACTGATCATTCAATAGAACCCCAAAAAAGGAGGACGCAGGCTAAACAATTGGTCTGCGTTTTTTGTTTACCATCCATAACACTAAGACGCAGATTTCGCTGATTTCACGGATTCCAGATTTACTTTTTTCCGATGTGCGGCATCTGCGTCAGCTGGGTAAACTTTCTAAACTCTGTGCCTCCATGCCTCTGTGTTAAACAAAAGTCAGAATAGTCCCGAATTCCCCTACAAAAACCGCAAAAATCTTACATACGAAAGATTTTAAGCATTCTTTGAGGGTTTCCCCTCATTTCTATTTGTATCTTTACAATATGATCGTGCATTAGTGGAGGCCGGGTTATTGGGTAAGCCCCCTCCACACGGGAAGTTTAAGTCACACACAATATAAACTCCCACAAAAGCCTGTCCTGTTTGGGGGACAGGCTTTTTCTTTTCTGGCAGATACGTAATGTTATACGGAAACCATTGTGGCAGTTTTACAGTTTACAGTGGGCAGCTTATACTCGTAGTGTTTATGCAGACCCGCGCCTTCGCTTGTACTGAAAAATGGTTTGGGTTAAGAGGAAACTATCCCGGGAACGCCCGGAAAGACTGCGATTTTCAAACATACTATAATTCGTAGCAAGAAACTGCTATCCCTGGGTATACCTTTGTCTTGTCGCTGGGGTTGAGAAGTGAGATTTGAGAAGTGAGTCCCGATAGATATCGGGATGAGAAGTGGCGACGCTGAACGAGTAAACAATAAAAATATATAGTATGGCAAGGAAAAATGCAGAAGAGTTAAACGAAGGTATGGAAGCGGGAAGTCCGGTTACCAAAAAAACGGTTAATTCTGAAAAATTAAAGGCACTCCAGTTAACCCTCGACAAGCTTGAAAAAACCTATGGCAAAGGCGCCATTATGAAACTTGGCGATAGCAGTGTGGAACAGATGGAAGCCATCTCCACCGGATCTCTGGGTTTAGATATTGCACTGGGGATTGGTGGTTTACCAAAAGGACGTATTGTTGAGATTTACGGTCCTGAATCTTCCGGTAAAACCACGCTTGCCATTCATGCGATTGCAAACGTACAGAAATCGGGAGGCATTGCTGCCATTATTGACGCGGAGCACGCCTTCGACCGTTTTTATGCTGAAAAATTAGGAGTGGACACAGAAAGCCTGTTGATCTCCCAGCCTGATAACGGTGAGCAAGCTTTGGAAATTGCAGATAATCTTATTCGCAGCGGCGCCATTGACTTAGTAGTGATTGACTCTGTAGCAGCCTTAACACCAAAAGCAGAAATTGAAGGAGAAATGGGCGACAGCCGTATGGGATTACAGGCCCGCTTGATGAGCCAGGCATTGCGTAAGTTAACCGGTACCATTAATAAAACAGGATGCTGTTGTATTTTCATCAACCAGTTGCGCGAAAAAATTGGTGTGATGTTTGGAAATCCTGAAACCACAACAGGCGGTAATGCTTTAAAATTTTATGCATCGGTGCGTTTGGACATCCGTCGTGTGAGTCAGTTGAAAGAAGGGGATGTTGTGTCTGGGAACCGTGCGCGTGTAAAAGTGATTAAGAATAAAGTAGCGCCTCCTTTCCGCCAGGCAGAATTCGACATCATTTTTGGAGAAGGAATCAGTAAAGTTGGGGAGATTATTGACATTGGTGTTGAGAAAGGAATTATTAAGAAAGCAGGTTCGTGGTTTAGTTATGATGATACTAAATTAGGACAAGGTCGCGATGCGGTAAAAGCATTATTCCAGGAAAACCCTGACCTGGCTGAAGAAATTGAAAACAAAATAAAGGAGGCATTAGCTGCTGAAAGTGCAGGAGAATAGTTTTTAGCTTTTGCTTTGAAGCAGAATAAATTTGCTTCAAGACATGCCCGCCCGGATCCCGATAGCTATCGGGACCGCGCCAGGTTTCGAGATTTGTTAGCAAAGCCCTGAAGGAAACATTTTCACTTCAGGGTTTTGTTTTTGAACTCGTCCCGAAATAAAATCACTTTATCCAATCTACATTCGGTTAAACTAATCAGTCTGAAACTTCTTCTCCTTTAGCCTGAAAAGAAAAACTAAGCTCAGTAAGGAAATTATACACATGAGCAAAAAGGCCATACCATACCCGTTTGCCACAATGATAGCTCCTGCAGACCAAACCACCCAGGCCTCGCAGGCATTTGTGGCAGCCATAAAAGTACTAAACTCAGTAGCACTTAATTTCGGATTTGTGACATCCATAAATAAAGCGTAAGAACTAGTGGTGAACATCCCTACAAAAAAATACATGGCGCTAAAAAGAAGCAGCCAGGTAATATCAGAAACTGAAAAATTCAACACATCAGGTAAAGAAATTAAAATAATCGTAAATACAGAAGCAAGCAGAAAAATAACAAGTGCCTTCCTGCGCGCCAGCTTGTCGGCGAGAAAACCCCCAACCAGCCCACCGATAATTGTAACAAAAATAACAGGCGCTGCAAAAAACACACCTATCATTGTTATATCGATGTGTTGATCTGTTAGAAAGGGACCTGCCATTGCCCCAACTGCCTCAAATGCAGCGGCAGCGGTAAGGGCAAAGCCCAGGGCGTACCATGTTTGAGAATTTGAAAATGTTTCTTTCAGATTTTTCTTAAAACCTCCCGGAGCTTTTTGCTCCGATGTCTGCTGACCAGGATTCTGAATAAAAAAAACCAGCAAAAGCACACTTAAAATCAATAAAATCATTAAAAGTACCATTACTGATAATCCAAAATAATGAAGCGACATTAATGCTCCTCCTCCAAACAAGCCCCTCCCTGAGAGCATCCCGGCCTGCATATATGCATTTATTCTGCCTTTTTCTTCAGGCACAAGAGCGTTGATCATTAATGCATCCACCGACACATCCTGGGTGGCAGCGCAAAGCGAGTGCAAAAACAGGCAGGCTGCCCATAAAAGAATATTCCCCGAAAGCGGTACAAATACCAGTGGCAGGAGAGTTAAACACATGAACAGTTGAGACCATGCAATCCACTGTTTAAATCCATTGCGCTGGTTTCGAAAAACATCAATCAGCGGCGCCCACACAAATTTAAACGCCCAAGGGATTGTTAAGCTTGATGTAAAAATAGCGATCACATCTATACTCACACCTTCCTTTTTTAGCAATGTTGGCATAGCCCACCAGATAAAACCAATAGGCGCCCCCTCTGCGAAATAAAAAGTAAAGGCTACAAGAGCTCTTCCCCATTTGGTTTTTAGCAGGTCTCTTTTTCTCATTTCCCCAGCATCCTTCATGTACACTAATCGCATAGATACGTAGATTGAGACAAAATAACAATGACGGCCGGTAACATCCTATAATTAAGGAAAGAGCCAGGCGGAAACTGATAAACAATGGAACATACTACAAAACATAGCCATCGTAGCGCTGAGAAGAATTTAACTTTACGTATGCTTAAACCCAAAATCATCCTGCGTCGCATTGTGCACAGAGGCGAAGATGTTGTAACCATTTCCTTTGATTATGATACAGAAATAACCCGCACATTAAAAAGTTTTCAGAATGTACGTTGGAGCAAAACACATAGAGCCTGGTATCTGCCCTACAGGAACAACATTGTAACCTTGTTGTTTGAACAGCTTCGTCACCTGGCCTACCTGGACTATAAGCTTTTAAAGCCGGCGGAACCATTAGCTCCTGTATCCATTAAACCCCGAAGCAAAGAACCTGGAATTACCAGTGTGCTGGCACCAGCCAGCGCCGAGCAGATAAAACATGGAGATAGGCTAAAAAGCTGGATGCGATCGCGACGTTACAGCGAAAGCACTATTTCAACTTATGTAGATGCTTTGTTGATGTTCTTAAGGTTTTTTAAAGAAAAAAGGGCAGAAGATATAACGAACGAAGACCTGATCTATTTCAACAATAACTACATCCTGGCAAACAACTGTTCCGGCTCGTATCAAAACCAGGTGGTGAACGCTGTGAAACTATTCTTTAGAATAACGCAAGACAGAAGTTTGAACCCCGAGCTAGTTCACAGACCAAAGCGCCAAAAACTTCTGCCGAACGTACTGAGCAAAGAAGAGGTGAAGCAGATCTTAGAGGCTCCGTCAAACATTAAACACAGAGCCATGTTAAGTTTAATATACTGCTGCGGTTTACGTTGCGGAGAGTTGCTGCGCATAAAGCCTGAACATATAGACCGGAGACGGAACCTGTTGCTGATAAAACAAGCCAAGGGAAGGAAAGACCGGATAATTCCCATTGGCGCAAAAATGTTTACACTGTTGGACACTTATTATAAGAGCTTTAAGCCCAGGGATTATCTTTTTGAAGGACAACTTCCCGGAAGCATGTACGACGAAAGAAGTCTCCAGCAGGTTTTAAAACAAAGTTTAGAAAAGGCGAAGATTTTAAAGCCTGTTACACTACATTGGCTCAGGCATAGCTATGCAACACATTTATTGGAATCGGGCACGGACCTGCGTTACATCCAGGAGTTGCTGGGACATAGCCGTAGCACTACGACCGAAATATACACACATGTGAGCATCCGCAACATTCAGCAGATAAACAGTCCATTTAATGATCTTTGAGCTAAGAAATATTGTATATTTAGGTACCCATATCCGCTATCCAGTAGCGGCAATCTTGCTAAAAGAGCAAGATAACCGAGATTTTGTAGCGGGTATAAGGTAGTTATAGCTAATTGCCGCGGACAGAAATTCGAAAAGAAAATTGTGGAAACTTTAACTCTCGGACATGGACATAGACCAGGTCAAACTTTAAAAAACGGTTCGACCCAAGCTGACAGAAAATATGTAGACTTCATCGTTTCCGGACAATCCCTCGGGCAAACATTCGGACTTCCGGACTTTGACTTGATTGGCATTTTCGGCTGGACAGAGAACAACGATGAAGAAAACAAACAGCTTGACGAGTTTTTAGGCAAACGATCTTCGGACCTTGAAACTGGTAGGACAATGTTTTATGTTTGCCCTGAGTGCGGTGACATTGGCTGCGGCGCCATCACAGCAAAAATCGTGATGACAGAAAATAAAGTCATATGGAAAGACTTCGGTTACGAAAACAATTATAATGAACCGACTTTAGCAGACTACAAAGCGATTTTGCCTTTGGAGTTCGATAAGGCTGACTACGTTAAGACTTTAGAAAAACTCCGACGACTATAGACAGACCGGCAACTAGCTATAACAGCGCACAGCCGCCAACCGGGACGGAGACAGCTTCTCAACATGCAAACGCTGTTTAAATTAATGTGGCGCTCCGCGCCGGGACATTGTTGCGCGTTTGCTTCGTTTATTTTAACTTCACGGAGACGCCCGAACATTTTAAAAACCGGCGGCAGCGGAAAACGCGGTCGGCGGCTGTGCGCAAACCGTTAGCGGTCATTGTAAAACGACATACATATGAAAATCATCTACATTTTTTTAATAGGTATATACACTTCTACGGCATTTGGACAATCAGTCAAAAGATTAGATGGTTCGAAAACTTCTGTTGACAGTTTAGATAACAAAATAAACTATTTAATGAAGCAAGCAAATGTTTCAGGTTTAGCAATTTCTATTTTTAATAAAAACAAACCTGTTTATTGCAAATTATTTGGTTATTCAAATACTATAACTCAAAGACCTCTCAATAATAATTCAGTCCTCGTTGCAGCTTCATTTTCTAAAATAGTGTTCACCTATATAGTTCTACAATTGGTAGATGAGAAAGTTATAGATTTGGATAAACCGCTTGTACATTATCTCAAAAAACCATTAACCGAATATAAATTTGAAGAAAAAAACACAGGATACCAGGATCTAGAAAATGACGAAAGATATAAATTAATTACTGCAAGAATGTGCCTTACGCATACTACAGGATTTCCTAATTGGCGATGGTTTGAAGACGACAATAAATTAAAAATTTTATTTGAACCCGGAACTCGATACAGGTATTCAGGCGAAGGACTGTTTCTATTACAGTTTGTTATAGAACAGATGCTTGGTAAAGATTATGAAACAATTTCACAGGAAAGAGTATTTAAGCCACTTCAAATGAATCATACCAGTCAGATTTGGAAAGAACAGTTTGATTCACTATACTCTTTCGGTCATAACTCAAATGGAGAGCCATACAAGCTCAACAAAAGAACCAAGCCGAATTCTGCTGGTTCTATGAGTACCACACTAAAAGATTTTACAATTTTTTTTGCTGCTTTAATAAAAGGAAAATACTTAAAGAAGGATTTGTTTAAAGAAATGACCAATTTGCAAATAAGAATAAAATCTAAACGACAATTCGGTCCGCTATCAATGGTTGACAGTACAGACAATGATGCAATACAGCTTGGTTACGGTTATGGTGTAGGAGTATTGAATTCCCCGTACGGAAAAGCTTTTTTCAAAGAAGGTAACGATGATGGATGGCAACATTATTCCATTTGTTTTACAGATAAAAAAATAGCAATTGTAATTATGACAAACAGCGACAATGGCGATAGCATATTTAAAGAACTTTT
>JAEUTM010000082.1 GCA_016788025.1 Bacteroidia bacterium | reverse complement strand
TGGAGGCCTTCAGAACTCATTACACAAATCACAAACTCCTTCATTTGTGCCTCATTAGGCCAAAACACATAACGGGTAAACTGGTAGATATAAGCTGTTTTTAATTGCGCACTCTTTTTTTCCTTTGCTGTTTGTGGTTGCGCTTGCGATTGCAAAAATGAAATGCAGCCTATGGCAAATAGAAATAATATGAGTTTGTTTTTAAAGCTCAAGTTGTGTTAGAGTTTAGTGTTGTGTGTTATTAAAACGCTAATATACATTTTCAATACAAGTTATCCCAGAAATTAACCGGCAAATGACAATTTATTCAGGATCATTAAATTGAGCTTTTTTACATAAAATAACTTTTCGATTGGACTATATACTTGTTCGACGAAGATATCAAAATAATCTTCAAAACAAAAAAATGATGCATTTGGCAAAAGCTGAAATATATCATGTTCTCAGAAAGGCAACATTGAAACAAGCAAGTATTTTTTTTTGCCTACTTTTGCTTGGAGTACAACGGAGTAAGACGTTACCAGGGAAAAAATGAGCCAGAGGTTTAGTTTATTTTATGCAGGATATACCTCCTATATACCTTCGCTGTATTTTAATCAGCTGGCTTTTATAGAGTCAATTAACGACGAAAATAACAGTTCTCTACAGGATTGTTTGGGTTCTTTGTCCACAACGGTTAGCAACCGTGAGCTGGAAGTGCGTGGGCATCTGGTAACTGCGCGCAGTCTGGCAGAGCATTTTAAAATTCCAATTCCAGATGCGCCACAGCATCATGTGGAATATTTTGGATGGTTAAGGCAATACATTGATGCTTTTGAAAGCCAGTTCCCAATGAGTCGAATTGATCACTACTATTTTCTTTACGCGCGTAAAATAGCTGAGATAGCTTGTAATATAGGCCTTCTGAGAACTTATAACCAAGTGTATGCCACTAAGTGCGTAGATCTTGATCTTTCGGCAAAATATAACAAGTGTCTTAAGGATACGGAGTATATTCTTTTTAAGCTTATGGCTGCAGCAGCCCTGTTATCCAGCCAGCCGAGGCAGAATTATTTTAATAGCTATTATAAGAGTCTCAGCGAGGAATTTTCAAAATTTAAGTCCATAGAAATTTCCGGCCTTAGCGCGGAGCGGCTGACGGAATTTAATGACCTGCTAAAAGAATATGAAGTAGTGTTAGGTAATGGATTCAAAGGCTGCATTTCCCTTTTAAAGGAACTTGGTATTTAGTTTTATACCGTGAACCCGATGACCAGAATGTCATCCACCTGTTCATGATCCTGTTTCCAGGAATAGTGTTCTTCTCTGATATTTTTTTCCTGCTCCGCAAAATCATTGGCTGCATTTTTCCTGAGCAATTCCTTGAAACGGGCAGTGCTGTATTTTTTGTCCTTTTCTCCACCAAACTGATCAGCATAGCCGTCGGTGAATATATAAAACACGTCACTTTTGTTTAATGCAATTTCATGCGTGGTATAACGGATGGTTTCTTCTCTGTCTTTTTGTTTAGTGCCGATCGGAATTTTATCTGCCTTCACCTCAATCAACTCCGGTTCATTGCCTTTACGTACAATCCACAATGGTCTCATGGCTCCTGCATATTCCATGGTATTTTTTGTGTGGTTTATTTTGCAAATGGCAATATCCATTCCATCTTTTGATTCTGATTCGTTTTTATGCAGCGCTCCCAGAACGCCATTATTCAGGTGCAGCAGAATGTCTTTTGGATCTGTTATTTTTTCTTCGTTTACAATTCTGTTAAGCTGGTTGTAGCCGATAAGACTCATAAAAGCACCCGGCACTCCATGGCCGGTGCAATCGACTGCAGCAATAATTGAAAATTCATTAAAATGATTAAACCAGTAAAAATCGCCGCTCA
>JAEUTM010000047.1 GCA_016788025.1 Bacteroidia bacterium | reverse complement strand
TTAGGATCTGTAATGTCAATGCCGTCAATCGTGACATAGTCAGCGCCTATTAACCACCATACGCCATCTTGTACAGAAGACGTTGGCGTTGCGGCGCCTCCTGAGTACGCGTATATAATAGGATTTGCTCCCACACCATTCTTCTGAAATGTAACTTGCGCCGTGGAAGCAGCTCCGGCAATAGTGTAAAGCTTATAACCACCTGCCGTGGCGGTTTCCGTATGCCCTGCGCTAACGTAAATCGTTACATGCCCCGCAACACCCATGGTATTAAGTGTTGTAATAGCAGCGGCGATAGTCGGAAAAGTTCCCGGCACACTAAAGGTCCCGGCGATCTGTGCTTTTGATCTGAAAGAGAAAACGAATAGTAATAAAAATGCCAGTGCGGTTCTTTGGGTAAGTTTCATAGTTTCAAAATAAAGCCCGAAGATACAAAATACCCCTGCAAAATAAGCTCGCAATTGTGTGTCTTAGAGGCACTTTAACATTTTACAAATAAGGGGAAACCCTCAGGCTTCTTGTCGTTTTTCGCCAGCGTGCGTCATAAATCCCTTTTCGTAAGCGCCGGTTTTAATTCTATTTTTCAGAATACTTAAACCCATGCCAGCAATTCAATATACACCTGAGCTCCAGGCATCCTACAGCCGCTTGTTCGACACCTGCATCATCAACACACAACATTATCCGGAAGTAAACCGCCTGGTAAAAACAATCAACACCAACCGGCCGCGCTACGAATCGGTAGGAAACCCTTTGGGCATCCCCTGGTATTTTATTGGTATTGTGCATGGAATGGAGTGCGGACATAAATTAACATCTCATCTTCACAATGGAGATCCACTGACAGCACGCACCGTAAAAGTTCCGGCCGGGCGTCCAAAAACCGGCTCCCCTCCTTTTACATGGGAGTTCAGCGCCACCGATGCCCTGGTTTATGATAAAATGGATCAATGGAAGGACTGGTCGATCCCAGGCATCTTGTTTAAACTTGAAGGGTATAACGGTTTTGGTTATCGCCGTCTGGCTCAACCAATCAACAGTCCTTATCTCTGGAGTTACACAAACCAATATACCAAAGGAAAATATGTAAAGGACGGCGTTTACTCTCCTACTGCCGTTTCCAAACAATGCGGCGCAGCTGCCATGTTACGACGCCTGGTTGAAACTCAGAGTATTGATGTGAACAAAACAAGCAGGAAAGATCTTATTCTGCAGTTGGGGACTGTTGTAACCTACGCCCCTTCAAAATATGTATCAAAGGCAGAAGAGCTTCAAAAATTGCTTAACCTCGAAGGAGCGCATCTTAGGGTTGATGGAAAAGCAGGAAAAATAACTTCCGACGCTTACCGCGTGCTTACAGGAAAATTTCTACCGGGAGATCCAAGAACTGCATAATAGTATAGATATGAGCGAAGCCTGGAATTCTGTTAATCAAATCAACCCGCTAAACCGGGATGAAAACAGCGCCCTTAAATGGGTCGAAAAAAACACAGCCATTTTAATTGTGCATGGCATCGGCGATCAGTTGCCAATGGAAACCATCGATTCTTTTGCAAGGGGCCTGATAAAACAATACAAAAAATCCTTTCCCAACCAGGTCACGCTCACACATGAAATTGTGCCAAAGCCCGGTTCAAAAGGAGATACCTGGTTTGATAACGCTGTGCGAATCCATTTAAAAGGGAGCGATAAGTACATAGACGTTTATGAATACTATTGGGCTAACTACACTCAGGATAAGGCTTCCTGGAGCGATCTCACACAGTGGCTCCAGGGCGTTGTAAAGGGCGCTCAGAAGTTTTATAAAAAAAATGCAGAACTGGAGTGAAATACAGAGACAGTTCTTTCTTTACAAGGAATGGAAAGTTTAAAGTATGGCGTTATGATTTATTTATGCACCTGGTCTCTAAAACATTTATTCTTCTCAATCTTATCACTACTGCATTGCTAAAATTTTTCTCTTTCATACCCGTGGTCGGAGAGCTAGCTTCAAAACTTCTAAAATCATTTTTTGATTCGGGTGTACATAAATTCACAAATATTATTGGCGATATAGTCGTTTACAATGTAACCGACCCAAAATGTAAATTTTACGAAGTAAGGCGACAAATATTGGATGGCGCAGTCCATGCACTGCAATTTCTTATTGAAAAAAAAGACTCCGAAGGCTCTTCCTATTACCCTTCAGTCATTATGGCCGGTCATTCTCTCGGCAGCCAGGTGGCATACGATGCCATTAATAAATTAGATCTCCTTGTAAATAAGGATAAAATCAGCAATTATGGTCCCGATGGAAAAGATAAAGACGGAAAGAACATTTCGTCCCAGCTTAATGGTTTTATTACATTCGGAAGTCCACTGGATAAAATTGCGTTCTTTCTGCGGGAACTTGTACCAGACGAACTATACCTGAGGCAACAACTGCTTGACAACTATCATGGGTTCAAACAACGTAACTGGAGCCTGAATGCAGGAAATGAAAACGGATTTACAAGTCTGCCACAGCCAATTAACAGAGTGTTTGAAGATGTAAAATGGAAAAACTATTTCGACAATCGTGATTACGTGAGTGGTTCTCTTGATTATTACCTCAACCTGGAAAACGTAAACTGTGAATTTAAATCTGGACTTTTAAGCTTTACACACAGTTATTATTGGGAGAATGATAAATTCTACAGGGATATCATCCTGAGTTTTTTGAAATAAAAAACAAACACCCATTCAACATCAGGTTAAATGGGTGATCAGATTAATTGATTTAGTATTGTCAGAACATTTTTAATTCAGGAGTCACTTCTCGATACAGTTTTTGCGAGAGACATTTTCGAACAATTCACATTAAGCAAAAACCGAAGTGACATTACCTTCAATAAAAGAAATTAAGCAAACTTCTTTTCAAAAGCCTTCATCACGTCCACAAGTACGTTTACGCTTTCCAATGGAAGTGCATTATACGTTGAGGCTCTGTAGCCGCCAACATCCCTGTGACCGCGAATACCGCTGATACCGGCTTCTTTCCAGAATTTATCGAACTCAGGCTCCAACTCAGGCTTGTTCATCAGGAAACAGATGTTCATATTGCTACGGTCTTCTACAGCTGTAGTGCCATAGAACATTGAGTTGCGGTCGATCTCACCGTAAAGCGCTGCTGCCTTTTTATTGTTGATGTCTTCAATCCATGAAATTCCACCGTTCTTCTTCAACCATTGCAGGGTTAAAAGTGTTACGTAAATTGGGAATACCGGCGGGGTATTGTACATCGAACCTCCTTTAATATGTACTTGGTAGTCAAGCATAGATAACATCTTGCGACCCGTTTTTCCAAGCGCATCTTTTTTTACCATAACCATGGTGCTGCCTGCGGGACCCATGTTTTTCTGAGCACCTGCATAGATCAGGTCAAATTGTTTAGCGTCAACTTTGCGACTGAAAATATCAGAACTCATATCACATACCACCGGTACCGGTGATTTGGGAAACTGCTTCATTTGCGTTCCGTAAATGGTATTGTTGCTGGTAATATGCAGGTAATCCGCATCCTTTGGAATTTCATATCCTTTAGGAATGTAGGTGAATTTTTTATCTTCCGATGAAGCAATCACACGCGTGTCGCCAATCATCTTTGCTTCTTTTATTGCTTTGCTAGCCCAAACTCCGGTGTTCACATACGCAGCAAATCCATTTTCGCGAAGCAGGTTATATGGCACCATCGCAAATTGCAAACTTGCTCCGCCACCCAAATAAATCACTTCATACTCATCCCCTACTTCAAACAATTCCTTTACAATTGCGCGGGCTTCGTCCATTACCTTCTCATAGTTTTTGCTACGATGTGAAATTTCGAGAAGCGACAAATTCAGATTGTCGAAATTGATACAAGCCTCTGAAGCCTGTTTTAATACTTCTGCCGGTAAAATGCCGGGGCCGGCGCTAAAATTGTGTACTTTGCTCATTTCGTTGCTGTGGTTTTGAGGGTGTAAAGGTAAATACTTTCTAATCCGTTAACAATTTAATTTCCGCGTTATTTAAGGTGATAATAAACAGTCCTGGGTTAATTTTCTGAATGTGATCTACCTCTGTGAATATCATCTCTCCACGTTGATTAATGACGGTGCGGGCGTCATCATTTACCATAAAATAGTGTTTTGAGATGCGCTGAATTTCGGCGCCAGTTGAAAAC
Organism: Bacteroidia bacterium; assembly: GCA_016788025.1. Classification (GTDB taxonomy): domain Bacteria; phylum Bacteroidota; class Bacteroidia; order B-17B0; family Aurantibacillaceae; genus Aurantibacillus. The sequence goes on along the minus strand of JAEUTM010000047.1, from coordinate 4,010 downwards.
ACCTCCATTCCCGAAGTATTGATAAGAATATTGTTGCTTCCGAATTTTACAAGCGCCACGCTATCCTGGAAGTCTTCCGCGTATTGGTATTTAAATGGAATTGTAGGTTTCAGCTGCCTGTCGAGATAACCGTATTTATTTTTTTGTTTGACACGAATTAAATCATTCTCCGCAAAATTAACTTCCTGGTACGCTCCAAAATTAATATTCATCTTGCCATTCTCGTCCACCAGACCTTGTTCGTTTTTACGCAGCAACTTCATCAGAACACCATTTGTATAAAACTCTGGAGCTTTTTCTTTCATAAAATCATAAGCGATAGGGCTTAAAAAACAACCTTCAATGCTGTAAAATCCGTAAAGTCCATTCAACACTAAAATATAAATAGTTGTGTTTGTCCTAAGAACCTGGTCGTAATCAGGCGCCAGTATTTTCCGGCCATTTGTATTTACAAGACCAAATTTGTTGTTCTGCCTGAAAACCGCCACCCTGTCTGTACCAAAATCTGAGATCCATTCAAATTCTGCTTTGTGCACAGAGCCATTGCGGGAAACAAATCCGTACAAACCCTTCTCGGTGTAATAAGCGTATCCGTTTTTAAAATCTCCTAATTTATCAAACTTCGGTTCCAGAATCATTTGTCCAAAATGATTGAGGGCACCATACTTTTCTCCTATTTTAACCACATAAACTTCATCTGACAATTCGTTTATCTCATCATAAAATTTGGAAATGTTTTGTCCCTGTCGATTAATAAAAAACCATTTGCCGTTTTGTTTCACAGGGGCAATTCCATTTTTAAAAGCAGCAGCCTCGCTGTATATTTTTTTAAAAGGATTTACATTTTCCTTATTAATGAAATAAACCGAATCGTTCCGCGATACAACAGCCAGCCCTTCATAAAAATCACCCGCTGCATCGTAAATTGGTTTAATTACCTGTTTTCCATTCTGATCTACGTAGCCTGTGAAATCGCCTTGCTGACACGGATATAACACAAGTTTATTTAGTTCAAGCTCTTTCAGAATGGAAGTTTTAAGAGGAAAGTCCGGATAACGGCTTACAAAGGACTTCAGCCCGTCAAATGAAAAATCGGTAACAGAAAGCGAGAACAATAGCTTCCATGCCTCCAGGCTTTGTGGACTTTCAGGATAATGTTTAACATAAAACGCGAGACCGTTTGTGTCCTTTAGGTGACGGTAATAATTGAATAATTTTTCTTTCGCCTGAGACAGCAACACGTTCTTTGGAAAACGAGAAATAAATCTTATGTAGCTATCAGGATCGTTTTCCTTGGTATTTTCGTCATAAAATTGCCGATCCAACAACATCGCAGCCTCACCATAATAACTGCTTTGAGGATGGGTATTCATAAATCCCTGCGTTGCCTCACTTTTGTTTGTTTCGAGTACAGCATTAAACTCTAACTCATCGCGCAGATTAACCGCAGTATGTTGCAGGCTTTTTCCGGCCAGGTAAAAATTGCTGAGGAAATAATTGTAAGCAGCTACCGTATTTAGCTCCTTTACTTTTTTGAAAAAACGCAATGAAATACTGTCGGCTAAAGCCAGGATGTTATTGGCGTTGATTGTAAACCCTGAAAACGACTTCTCTTCCGGTAATTCCTGGTAACTGTGATAACTCACAATAACGTATTTGCCGGCGCTGTCTATGTTAGAGAAGGGATTGTCTTCCCTTCCGTAAATAACCGCCAGTCCATATGCGCAATATGGGTCGGTTTTTTTTAAATTAATTTCATTAAACAGTTTTTTTGCCTGGAAATAATCGAAGGTTTTAAGCGCTTCAAACGCTTTTTCGAGTTTAGAGGCCGCTGAGGCATTAAAAACATGTGTAATTAACACCAGCAGAAAACAGGTATGTGCCAGTTGTTTCAGGGCCGCTAAGTTTGTTATTTTTTTGTTTTATATCAACACAAAGCCTAATCTTTTGCTCATATCCCTTATATTTGCAGGCGATGTTCAGCACGGGAAGAATTGTTTTTGTTTGTGTTTTTGTTCTGGCTTTTATAGCCATGCTGGTATGGAGCTACTCCAAAGAAAAAAAACTAAATAAGCTCCATTTTAAGAACAGTTATAAGGTAGTAGTGGCCATTCTTCTTTTCCTGGTTCTACAGTTTATAATTGTTAAAATCCGAAAATTCCTCTGATTTTTAGTGAGATAAATGCCTTTTTTGGCATTTTATCGTATATTTGCCTGTACAATCATCCTGGTTTAGCCGGGCGGGTATTTTTATAGACATTTTTGTTATGAAAAAACTGCTACTGTTTTTATCTGTTTTATCCTTAAATGCATTGGCAAGTGCTGCTACACTTGTTATTGAAGGTAAATACCAGAACAAAAATGTTTATGTACACAATGGTTTTGGCGCCGGTGGCGTTGGTTTCTGCACCCGCGAGATTAAAGTAAACGGACGTTTAACCACCGATGAAATCAACTCCAGCTCCTTTGAAATTGATCTTAAAGCCATGGCTCTGAAATTTGGTGATAACGTTGTTATTGAAATTATTCATAACGACGGCTGTCTTCCTAAGATCCTAAACATGGAAGATCTTAAACCAAAACCCACGTTTGAAGTGCTTACTATGAACCTCAGCAGCACCGGTCTTTTAAAGTGGACTACTAAAAACGAAATGGGTGCCCTTCCCTACATTATTGAACAGTTTAAATGGAATAAATGGGTTCCTGTAGGGGAAGTTGACGGTTTAGGAACTCCTGAAAACCATGACTATTCTTTCCAGGTATCAATGCACAGCGGCGAAAACAAGTTCCGCATTAAACAAAAAGGACTCAACTCGCTTACCAAACTTTCAAAAGATGTTACAGCATCGTCCTCTATAAATAAACCTTCCTTTGCCATTGCAAAAGGCAATGTTAGTATAGATTTCAGTGATGAAACCGCTTACGAAGTTTACGATGCTTACGGCGTGATCGTTAAAAAAGGCTTCGGAAAACAAGTAAAGATTGATAATCTTTCAAAAGGAGAATACTACCTGTGTTACGACAACTCGCTTACAGAGTTCAAGAAGTAGTCCTGATCAACTCCTTTAATTCACTCAAAATCATTGCAGTAGCTCCCCACACTTTGTGACCGTTTATGTTGAACCAAGGGGCACTCACCACCATATTGTGCGTGGCTTCAATGCGGCCTTTTTCAATGGTTTCTGTTTTTAAAAGGGTGTCTATGCTTAGCTTCACAATACTTTTTACTTCCCTCTCCTGGATGGTCATTACCGGATTTCTCTCCCTGCAGACCGCAAGGTAAGGGTGTACAAGAAACCGGCTTACCGGAATATACATCTCTGTTAGTTTGCCTATTATATCCAGGGCACTGATCCCAATTTCTTCAAAACATTCGCGGATAGCTGTTTCCTGAAGGTCTTTGTCGCTTTGATCAAACTTTCCACCGGGAAGACTTATCTGCCCGCTGTGGGCTCCATTGTAAGACATTCGCTCCGTTAGCGGGATGTAAATGCTTCCGTCTTCGTCCTCACAAAATAAGATCATTACAGCGCTCGGGCGATAGTCGTTCACTTTAAGGGTTTCAATCTCCACGCGCGAGCGATGAAGTGGCGCCATAAGATATTGCGCCTCCTGACCGGGAAGAGGCTGCTTAATACGATCTTTTAACTTCTGTACAAAGGCTTCCAAAATTTAGCAATAAAAGGAGCCCCGAAATTACCTAAATTTGCAGCATCATTTATGAGCGAATTTAAACTTAATACGATTGATGAGGCCCTGGAAGATATTCGTAAGGGTAAAGTAATTATAGTAGTTGACGACGAAGATCGTGAAAACGAGGGTGATTTTATAACCGCAGCCAGAAATGCAACACCTGAAGTAATTAACTTTATGGCTACACATGGCCGGGGGCTGATTTGTGCGCCTTTAACAGAGGAGCGGGCTCATGAACTAAAGTTGGATATGATGGTACCGGCAAACACCTCCCTTCATGAAACACCATTTACTGTGTCAATTGACCTCCTGGGATT
>JAEUTM010000045.1 GCA_016788025.1 Bacteroidia bacterium | reverse complement strand
ACCCTGGTTAGTTTGTTTAGTTGTGTAGTTATCATTCTTATGTATATTTTTTGAGTTTTGTCAAACAAATATACGGGTTTACACTATTATTTTAACCTTTGTTAAGGATTTATTAGCTGTTAATTTTACCCTTCATTACCTAAATTTTTAAAATCTAATCTAGATTTAAGTTCCATTATATCTACCCTGAAATATGGTGAGCCTTTTTGATTTCACGATTATTGCCTACAAGCGATCTTAAAATTAAATGATACATTTGTCGCTGGCTTGAAACTAACATGTAAAATTTAGATCTTAAGGCCTTTTTTAATTACATTTTAAATAGCGGAGATCCTCGAGATCTTTTAGAATATATGAACAAAAAATTTGAAGAATTAGCAAAGAAAAACGCCGAAGCCCTTCTGGGAGGTGGCCAAAAACGTATCGAATCTCAACATAAGAAGGGAAAATTAACCGCCAGGGAGAGAATACACTTCCTTATGGACGAAGGAACCTTTGAGGAAATTGGCATGCTGGTTCAGCATCGCAGCAACGATTTTGGATTAGAAAAAGAAAAGTACCTGGGAGACGGCGTTGTTACCGGTTATGGAAACGTAAATGGCCGTCTGACTTATGTATTCTCTCAGGATTTTACGGTTTTTGGCGGCAGCCTTAGCGAAACACATGCGGAAAAGATCTGCAAGATAATGGACTTGGCCATGAAAAACGGCGCCCCTGTTATTGGTCTGAATGATAGCGGTGGCGCTCGTATCCAGGAAGGTGTGGTTTCTTTGGGAGGATATGCAGATATTTTTTACCGGAATGTGAGAAGCAGTGGTGTAATTCCGCAGCTGTCTGCTATTATGGGACCTTGCGCCGGTGGAGCAGTATACAGTCCGGCTATGACCGATTTTATCCTGATGGTTGAAAATACCAGTTATATGTTTGTGACGGGCCCAAACGTTGTAAAAACGGTTACCCACGAAGAAGTTACAAGCGAGGAACTGGGAGGCGCTTTAACGCACGCCAGCAAAAGTGGCGTTACACACTTTGCTTGTGCTAACGAAGTGGAGGCAATTAATTACGTAAAAACCTTACTGAGTTATATTCCACAAAATTGCGAAGAAGATGCCCCGTCCCTTCCCTACCAGGAAGGAAATGAAAAGCGTCCTCAACTAAACTCCATCATTCCGGACAATGCCAACCAACCTTACGACATCAGAGAGGTAATTGAATCGGTAATAGACGAAAATTCATTCTTTGAAGTTCACAAACTTTTTGCTGAAAATATTGTAGTTGGATTTGCGCGCCTGGCGGGAAGAAGCATAGGAATCGTTGCAAATCAACCTGCGGTGTTAGCCGGCGTACTCGATATTCACTCTTCCACCAAGGCTGCTCGCTTTGTGAGATTTTGCGATAGTTTCAATATCCCTCTTTTGGTTTTTGAAGACGTTCCCGGGTTTTTACCAGGTACAGACCAGGAATGGAACGCCATTATCACCAACGGCGCCAAACTACTTTATGCTTTCAGCGAAGCAACGGTGCCTCGCATCACAGTTATCACCCGCAAGGCCTATGGTGGTGCTTACGATGTAATGAACAGTAAACACATTGGAGCAGATATGAACTATGCCTGGCCAAGTGCAGAGATTGCAGTAATGGGTGCCAAGGGCGCTGCAGAAATTATATTTAAAAATGAAATAGCCGCCGCTAAAGACAAGGATAGCAAGTGGAAAGAAAAAGAGGCGGAATATCAAAACATGTTCGCTAACCCTTATCGCGCCGCTGAGCGCGGTTTTATTGATGAAGTTATTAAACCTGAAGATACACGGATAAAACTTATCAGAGCTTTCAAAATGCTTGAAAATAAAGTGGACAAGCTCCCGCGCAAAAAACACGGGAACATTCCTCTTTAAGGTTAGTTCACTACGAGAGAAGGAAGTGTTTGAAGCAACTCTTCGTTCTTTTTCAATGAAATTTTTAATCTTTTAAATACAGGACGGCTTATTGTAAAATAATAAGGCTCAGTGTCCGATACAGATATTTCAAGATCGTTCATAGGATCTTTTATAATAACAAGATACCCTTTTGGGACGCTAAGGTTTTTATCAAGTTCAAAATGATAAATTCCCTTCGTTGTAAAGATCACGTCAAGATCCACCGCGCCCTTTTCGGCAGAAGCTAAACTCATAATACGAATTGTTTTGTTTTCGGGTGCCTGTAATGTCTGTGAAAAACCTGTTCTGTTTAAACAAACTAGGATCAGGACAAAAAGTGTAGATAATTTCATGAGATTGGTTTTATTGTAATTAATAGTGTAAAGATTAACGCATAGCGGTGAGTGTGTTTTTTACTTTGTCAATTTTTAATACGAAACGTTCGGGATTATCCTGGGCGGCCGCTACAAAGCTGTATGTGTCATTGGATTTGAGATCGAAAGAATAACCTGTTTGGTTATCTAATATTACGACCGAAAAATATTCCGGGAGAAGAAGGGATGGGTGTTTTTTAAATGTATAAGTGCCGTTCAGGTTTTCGGCTATGTATACTGGGATGCTAAGTTTTTCAAAGTACGGAAGGCTTTCGATAATGATATCCTGGCCCTGTTCATTATTTTTTGCAACCAGTGCATCGTCGTCCTGAGAATAAACAAGACTAAAGTTCTTACCGGTGGCGCTGGCAGATTGCGCAAAGGCCATACTGCTTGCGAAGCTTAATAACAGTATTGTGATAAGTGTTTTCATTGTTGAGGTTTTAAAATAATTCTTCAACAAAGTAACAGCATTAAAGAGCCTTATTTCCCGATAAGACTTCGCTTATGTTTCATATGTAAGATTTTTTGATTTTTAGGAGTTCAGTAGGAACTTCCAAAACATAAAAAAAACCTTAGAATGCCCGTCATTAAAGGAAATCAGAAAATAAAATGTGAATGGAGAAACGGAACAATTATTGTTCCATGATGGAAAGCAACCACATTGTTGCAATGGCTACCGATTTAAAAAGTCGGGTTGGTCTATTGGGCTTATTTATTTTTAAATACCCTTTACCAAGGATTTCTAAGGCAAGTCCCTTTATTACGAATGCATCCGCCTTAATAATCTGGGATACGGCGTCCGAAGAAATAAATTCCCGCGTTTCAAGTGAAAAGGTGTTATCCTCTTCAAAAACGACCATAAATAAACACTTGTCGTTGCCCCTGATTTTGTCCACTGTATTTACAATTTGCCTGGCGTCGTCAATACCAATGGAAAATCCGGATGAAAATTGCACCTGTACAATTCCATCTTTTCTTTTTAAAACTGTATATCCGTCAAAATGAAAGGGCCCCGGATGATTACTTTGGACTGAATTCATAAAAGTTTTGTAGCTTACTGTTAATGAATTAGTTGAAGGTCATTTTTTAAGCATAGCAAAAATAGAGTAATTATTAAAAAAACCAAATTGTTTCATGTAATTCTTATCGGTAATTCTGTTAAATAGTTACTTTTATTAAAACATCTATAATGATAATTCTCTCAGACACCCTGATTGGCGCAATTGCCCTGCTTCATATTTATATCCTTTGGCTTGAAATGTTTGGTTGGACTACCCGGGCCAGGAAGGTATTTAAATCAATTCCGCCCGACCTGTTCGAAAAAACAAAAGCTTTGGCCGCAAATCAGGGTTTGTACAACGGCTTTCTGGCTGCCGGACTTATTTGGGCACTTCTGATCCCAGATCCTTTATGGAGTGTTTACGTTGCTTACTTTTTCCTGACGTGTATTGCAATTGCTGGTATATACGGCGCTATCACCGCTCAATGGTCTATTCTTTTTGTTCAAACCATGCCTGCATTAATAACAATGTTGGTTGTTTTTTTATCTACACAGTTTTAATATATGGGTCTTTTCGAAGGAGTTCATCATATTGCAATCATTTGCTCTGACTACCAGCGGTCAAAAGATTTCTACACCCGAATTCTTGGTTTTGAAATTATCTGCGAAACATATCGGAAAGAAAGGCTGTCATATAAGCTTGATTTAAGTCTGAATGGTATCTATTGTTTGGAACTATTCTCCTTCCCTAACCCACCAAAACGAATTAGTCAACCCGAGGCTTGTGGTCTAAGGCATTTGGCATTTAAAGTCAATTATATTGAAAAACAAATAAAATTATTAAGCAGGAAAGGTGTTGTGTGCGAGGAAATAAGAATCGATGAGATTACGGGTAAAAAATTCACATTCTTCAATGATCCGGATAATTTACCGATTGAGCTTTATGAAATGTGAACTCGATGCATTTAAGGGTTTTGATATAAAAGCAAAAAGGCCCCGAATTTATCAGAGCCTCTTTTAAATAGTATCATTTCATTTTGTCACTCATTTCCTTAGCCTTTGCTTCATTTCCCGTAAGAAGGTAGAGTTTTCTCAAAGCGCCCATCGTTGATTTGTCATCGCTTCTAATTGCGAGAGCCTGTTCCAGGTAAGGTATTGCTTTGCGATAATACTCCTGAGCCTTTGCATCATTCTCTTTCTGAAGTCTTGCCGCATCGGTTATTTTTTCAATCTTGGCAGTGGACAGGTATCCTCCGTAATTATTATACATGGCTCCAAGGTTGTAAAGAGAGTTATATAAATACTCTTTATTTGTTGGTTTAAGCTCAATCGATTTCAGGTAATTCGCTTCGGCGTTCTTAAATAATTCCTCAAAGTTCTTCGGTTTTTCCAGGTCCTTTTTTGTGGTTTTATCTTTCGGGTTTGCCATGCTCTCGTAGATCTGACCCATAAAAAAATAATAAATTGAATTGTTTGGATCCTTTTCTACGGAGGTTTTGAGATTCTGAAGAGCCTCAACCTGCTTGCCTTGCTCTAGGTATAAATTGGTTTCCTGCGTTAAAAGACTCATATCTTCAGGAAATAAAACCCTGCCTTTTCGCAAGTACTCCATCGCATTAACAGTGTCCTTTCTCTCCATCAATACCTGGAAACAAGCTTCATAATTGTATGGTGAAGAGATTTTTGCCTCAATCATCTTTTTATTAAAGTCAAGCATTTTATCGCTATCCTTTGCTTTTGCTGCAGAAATACAGGCATTATAGAAATTGGAAGTGTCCTTGGTCTTGTATAAAATAGTGTTCATAACACCCGTCTTATAAAAATAATCCGCTGCCTCTCCGTATTTTTTTGCACGATATTTACCAGAAGCAATATTCCCCGATTCAGTTCGCATAGAACCAACAGCCATAGCGAACTTCAGTTCATCTTCATCAAGAGAAGAAACGCCTTTTTCCAAGCCTTCTTGTATGGTAGCTAAAAATTTCGGGTCAAGATCCTTAACCTGATTCAACTCGTCCACCGCGGTTTCAAAGTCTGTAAGACTAATGTTTCCATAAGCTGCAAGGGTTCTTTCATTTTTATCACCAATGGTACTTTCGAGCTTCTTTTTTTCCTCATTGATGTTGTATTGAAATTTTGCATAACTAATCCGAAGCTTGTAAGCATGCGTCTTAGCTTGTTTCTTTGTGTCCTCGTTTGCAAGAGCCAGGTTGATAGCCTCATTTGCCTTATCAAGGTAGGCAATGTCTGGTTTACCATCCTTTAGGGTTTCCTCATAATCACTGAGGCCTCTCCAGGCAGCCTGGACTTTGCTTTTTTGGGCGTATACACTCCCGTTAATTATTAAGGTGAGTGCTAAACCAACTATTTTTTTGGTCATCGTTCCTTGTTATGTTACGGTTTATACTTTGCTGCTTTTTCTGGATTTCCTAATCTTGTGTAGGCTTGATATAACCTCTGCTTATACGCTTTGTCAGGAGTTACTTCATATGCTTTTTCAAGAAACGGAACCGCCTTTGTAAAATTGTCTTTAATCTTCGCCTCATAATCTTTTGACTTAGCAGTCTCTGTCGGAGGAAGATCATTCAGTTTTTTGTTATAGTCGGCTGCAATATTAAAATACATTGCACCCAGTTTAAAATTAATAGCTTCGTAATCCGGTTTTATTTCCAGGGCCTTCATGTATTCTTTCTCAGCATTATCCGGGTCATTACTTTTTTCATAAACCTGACCTAAGACAGCGTGTAAAACTTCGTTATCAGGAGACAACTCAATTGCCGCTTTTAGTTTATCCTGAAGTTCTTTGGTTTTCTTTTGAGCAATGTAAATATCAATTTCCGTTCCGATAAGGCTCATATTATCATCAAAAAGAATCTTACCTTTTTCAATATACGACAACGCCGCTACGGTATCTTTATCTAACAAAGACAAACGAACCATGTCCGTATATATTTTAGGTTCTTTGTATTTCATGTCGATAAGCTTTTGAGCATACTCCTTTGTTTTTTCTTTATTAGCCGCGTTTTTGTACATCTCAAACTTTTCGTACAAAATCTTGTCTTTTGTAATATTCTGACGTTTCATACCCTCGCTGAAATCGTATGGTAGAGCTGCCTCTAAGAGATCGAAACAGTAGAGTGCTTTATCATATTCTTTGTTTGCTGCATAGAAATTAGCTTTACGTTTGGTAGCAGCAGCAGCCTGAACAATGCTTCCTTTAACATTCATGTCCATCCCGTTGTCACCATATTCGCTGCCCATATCGTCTATTTTAGAATCCTTATAAATCCCTGACTTGTCATATTTAAAAACGTTAATATAGGCTTCGAGTGCTTTTTCTTCCGCCATCTGGTCTATATCGCGCACTTTCTTTGAAGTGTCAGAATAGATCTTTTTGTAAACGTTTCCGCGGTAAAGCCACATTTTAGAATTTTCTTTGGTGTTTTCATGCACTGCTGCTGCGTCAGCCGATTCTTTGGCTTTTACGTAGTCCTTGCCTCTGACATAGTTTGCCATGTTCTGAATTTGCATGCTCTGCCCATTGGCAAGTAATGTAACTGTAACAAAAAATAAAACGATGCTTTTTTTCATATTGCTGTTGTTGATTTATCAATAATACAAAATAAAAACCACTAAGTGTTTGACTTAGTGGCTCTTATTTAAATTGGTTTGCATAAGTGGTTTATGCAAAGATGGTGCATTTAATCAGATTAATCAACTGAAATTTTCTTCAATTTAACCTTATTTAGTACCTCTTTATTATTAGCTTCTTTAGCCTCTTTAGCGATCTGGTCTTCGATAATCCACTTGTCACCAACAACCACAGTAGTGAGCTTATTAGAATCAAAAGACTTCTTAATTTGTTGATTCAACTCATCCTTCGTCATGTTCTTAAGGATTTGATTTTGTTTTACCGTATAATCCTTTTCAAGATTAAAGCGTGCTATGCCGCTTAAGAAATCAGCTTTTTGTTCAGGTGCTTCATAACGAATAGCCTCCT
>JAEUTM010000038.1 GCA_016788025.1 Bacteroidia bacterium | reverse complement strand
GAAAGTAAGTTCGCAAGCCGACCCGGTAACTGTTTATGACGTGGCCGGCGACTATGTTGTTGAGCTAAAAGTATATAACGGAACTAAAACTGATAAAACAACGCAGACAGTTACTATTATTCCGTAATTCTGAGTCGCTGTAACTTTTGCCTATCCTTCTCCGTCTTACGACGGTTTTTAATACCTTTATTATAGAAACAAGAATCAAGACAGATTTGCTGCTACAAAAATGAAACGTTTATATATTCTCATCTTAGCTCTCGTATTTCAATTTGGTAAATCCCAGATCCAAATTCCTCTGCCTGAATTAAAAGATCAGGGCGACAGGAATTGGGTTATTACGGATATTCTGGACAGCCTGATGAACAAAACTGAGATCAGGAACGGGATTATTTGTATCACCGATAATACAATTACTATTGATACAGTAATAACCGGTAAGGTGAAACGTTATGATGCCGATTCGGTGACCGTAGGTAAATTTCTGAAGAAGAACCAGAAAAAGATCAGTTCTAAAGAATTTTGGGGTGTAATTACGGCCAATGGCGACTGCCAGCGTTATTATGCGCATGAAATGTATCTCGTTTGGGAAACTCCTTCACCCTATATCTATCGCTTCCAGGAAAACATGGCTCCGAGTTATTATTTCAGCGAGAACCTGCTTTCACCTTTGTACAGCCTGAATAACCTATCTATTAATGAGACGCCTCTCAGTCCTGAATCAAAGGATGTATTAACTAAAGCGCTCGAAAAAATACAAAGAGATGAGGAATTCAGAATCCAGGAAAGAAGAGAAGTAATTGCCGATGTTTCCCTGAATGTTCTCAGCATTATTCTGCAGGTTATGATCCACAGCAGCGCCAACCATCCAACTTACAGTTCCGAGCCCAGAACAAAACATCAAACAGGACCAAGGCCCAGCCACTCATCACAAAGGCGCTGAAAAACCACTCTCTTACCCCGAAGCTTTAGAGCAGAAGCAACGACACTAAGGATATAATCGCTTCGCCCCACTGTAAAACTCTGTGTTTCTCGGTCACTCTGTATCCTACGTGTTGAAAAACCACTTAGACACTAAGATCACTAAGTTGTTTAGCATGCTAACTGTTTTTTCCTCGATATCAAGAACTCTGTGTTCCTCTCCTTTCTCTGTACCCTCTGTGTTTAAAACAAAAAAGCGGGCTCTTAACCCGCTTCACCTAACCAACCACCTCCCGAAGCTTCGGGACTGTGGTCCGTAACCCATATCTTCCACCATAAACCTTTCGGTTAGATATTAGTTTGCTGCATAGGCACCGTAGGGTGCGCTGTCAAGCACTGGTTCAATTTTTTTGCTCTTGTCCTTTTTAGGTTCAGGACGTGTAACCTTCGCGTAAAGTTCTCTCTTGATATGTTCAGTATATTCTTTATTATAATCGAAACAATTATTCTCGTAATCAAAGTGAATGATTGCCACCGGGAAGTCCAGCACGTCTTCATTCAATTTTTTGGCGATTACTGAGCTTAACAGGCGGGTTTCAAAATTAAATTTATGGATTCCATCCTGCTGAGTAAGTATTTCGGTATTAATGGCAACCAGTTTGCTAATGAATCCGTTTTTTGAAATGCGGATTGAATAATAATCGTTTTTCTGCAGCACAAAAGCGAATTTGTTTTTTCCTTCTTTTAAGATGAGTGTATCAACAACTGTATTTGTACCATCGATAAGTTCTATTATACATACGTCTTCGTTATCGCCAGCATTTAGTACTTTGCCTTCTATTTGCAAACAGGAAAGTGAATCATATTTTAGTTTATGTCCACCAGCTGACAACATATGGGCTGCGGCTATAAAAACAATTAGAAATAATTTGGATAAGATAATTGAGGTTTTCATGGTTTATGGTTTTAGAATTTAAATTGTTGAATAATAGATTTCTAAATTTTTTGATTGATTGTAATTTTATATCATTCCTTAGTTTAGTTCTGTTTTTTGAGTTTCGGGGAATTCGTTGTTTCTTCTGTTTATTGGAGTTGAGTTGTATACTATCAGGTCCATTTTTGCTTCATATTTGAGGTCCGCATCATTTTCCTGCATGTCGTTCAGTTCGGCGGGTACAGGTAGAATATTTGGATATACTCTTATAAAGGCGATTGACCGAAAGGCTGTTTCAAACAGTGAATTTGTTTTCTTTTGGCTGCAGCCAATCGCTGCTTTTGTATCTGCCATTTCAAGCTCGGCTGTCATCCCGGGCTGCGCGGCGTAGATCCCCGGAAGGGCGATCAGCAGGAATATGATGTGTATTAATTTCATGTTATTAAGTGTTTGGTTTTTTTATTTTTTATAATGTGTCTTTAATCTTTTCTTTTATTGATTAAGTTTCACGATTCAAAATTACTGCGGGGATAAGCGGAATTAAATCCTGCTTGGGGTCTTACATTACCTATGTAAGAAAATTCGGTTTATTGAAAGAGGAAAAATACCACATTTAAGAGTCAGATCCCTCTGATACCAGGATTTTCAGGCGCATTATCTCATTTAATAAAAAAATCAACGAAATTCGTTTTTCAGAAAACCCTTTACTTTAACTTCATTAAAATCAGATTAAAGCTTACGCTGAGGGATTTCCCCCCGCACCTATCCTTGTGAAATCTTAATTTTTGTTTTACCTTAGATTCCGGAACTGCCTCCCCCCAGATGACCTTAGAGCAACTACAAATACTTGTTGAAACGGTACAGCAAATTTCCCTGGCCCGTGATCTCAATAAAATTATTAAAGTTGTAAGAACTTCGGCGCGTAAATTAACAGGCGCCGATGGAGCAACCTTTGTGCTGAAGGATAATGGATATTGTTATTATGCCGATGAGGATGCAATTTCTCCGCTTTGGAAAGGACAACGTTTTCCTTTAGAGACCTGTGTAAGTGGCTGGGCCATGTTAAATAAAAAGCCTGCTGTGATTCCCGACATATATAAAGATGCGCGTATTCCAGTAGATGCCTATAGGCCAACTTTCGTGAAAAGTCTGGCTATGGTCCCTATTCGTAGCCTTGACCCGATCGGATCGATTGGAAATTACTGGGCCAGCTATCACGAGCCTACTGCTGAAGAAATCGAATTATTACAGGCCCTGGCAAACATCACCGCTGTATCTATTGAAAATGTCTATGCTTACGTAGAATTACAATCTCAAAACGAGAAGCTTAAAGAAATAGCCTTTTTACAGGCCCACCAGGTGCGCGCACCGATTGCTAATATTCTTGGACTTTCTAGTCTCTTTAATTACAATGCACCTAATGATCCTGTAAATGCAGAGGTGGTTAACCGCATGAAATCGGCTACCGAAACACTGGATGGCATTGTTAAAGAAATAGTTCAAAAAACCAGTAGGATACAACCAGGCCAGGACGAAAACCAGGCACTAGCCAGCTAATCTTTACTTTTATATTGAATCTTGATTTCCCATAAAGGCTTGTGGGAAGCTTTTATTTTTATATTTACGATACCAAAAACCTACCCATGAAAAAAATATTCTTAGCCAGTTTATTTTTTGTTCTTACCGACAGTACACTTTTTTCGCAATCTCTCCTTGGCATCTGGCAAGGATTCAACTCCGGGCAGCTAATTGGTTACTATAAGTTTACATCCACCACTATGGAATTCAGTACAAGCGGCTCAAATTTTACTCTTGCCTCAAATGTAACCCTCACTGCCAATTCTATGACGATTACAGATGCATTGTTTTCAGGTTGTCCCGCAAACCAGGTTGGAACGTATACACTTAATTTTATTACGAACGACGATGTTCAATTCCACGAGGTAAATGACCCCTGCACAGGGCGGAAAAATGCTCTGACAAGCTTCAACTGGGTACGTGTAACGACCACATCACTGGAATCTTTGGTTAGCGCTGAAAATCCGAACTTACCTAGCCAAAATGTTCCAAATCCATTTTCCGATAAAACATGCATTAATTTTTCCCTTACGAAATCTGTTAAAGAGCCATTTCTTTTGATTCATGATCTGAGCGGCCGGGAAATTAATAAGTATCCTCTTGACAAACAGGACGATTATATAGAAATTTACACGGAAAATCTGAGTAACGGTGTTTATCTATACATGCTTGTTTGCGACGAATACGCTTCGCCAAGCAGACGCATGATTGTTTCGGGGCATTAATTTATATATTGTTGCATGACAAAACCTTTTGCCCAGAACAACGCCTACGATTCACTCCGCGGTATCTCCAATATTGTGGTAGTTCTGGTACATGTGGAGTATATCCGTTCCTTTTTCGGATATGTGAATCATTATGCGAATCCGGCTGTTTACCATGTCGGAAGAATTTGTGTTTCCGGTTTTTTTGTACTCAGTGGTTTCCTCATCACACGAAACTTATTAAAGATCAAGAACGAGCCCGAATCTTTAGGACGAAAATTTGGTGTGTATTACCTAAAACGAATTCTGCGAATCTTCCCGCTTTATTATACTCTGATCTTCCTAAGCATGTTTGTTCTGCCACACATCCACGCTTTAAGATACAATATTCCACCTGGCGTAATCGATGCACGCACAGTGCTTCCACAAGTTTCTCATTACTATTATTTCCTGTTCCCGCAAGTTCCATTGGCCCACCGCATTGTGCTGCCATTTGCAGAGCCAACCTGGTCCATAGGAATTGAAGAGCTTTTTTATGTAGTAATGCCCATCCTGTTATTTGCATTACCTGTAAAGAAAAACTGGCTTTTAGTAGCTGCCGCG
>JAEUTM010000549.1 GCA_016788025.1 Bacteroidia bacterium | reverse complement strand
ACTCGGGGAAAAAACATTTTCACAACTCAGCGATGAACAGCTTTTCTGGAAGCCTAATGATGAAAGTAACAGTATAGGAACGATCGCAAAACACCTTTGGGGCAATATGTTATCCCGGTGGACAGATTTTCTGACGAGTGACGGAGAAAAAGACTGGCGAGACCGAGACGCGGAATTTGAAAACGATATTCAAACACGTGAGGAGCTTCTTAAAAAATGGAACGAAGGATGGAAATGTCTTTTCGATACATTGAATGGACTAAACGAAAAAGATCTTGATAAAGAAATCTATATCCGCAATCAGGGTCATAGTGTAATGGAAGCAATCAACCGTCAGCTGGCGCATTATCCTTATCATGTTGGGCAGATTGTGTTTATTGGTAAACTCGCTGTTAACCAAAACTGGAAATCACTATCAATTCCCAGGGGTTCCTCCAAACAATTTAATGCGGAGAAATTTTCGCAGGAGAAAAAGCATCAACACTTTACGGATGATGTACTGAAAAAGAAATCATAAAATTTTCGGGTCGCATACTATAAATTTTTGCTGAACGCTATTGGCAAAACAGGCCCAATGAAAAATCTCTTTTTAGTTTTCACAATCACATTTTGCGCTGGCGCTAAAGCTTAGGATACCATTTTTGCGTACAACCTCATGACACAGGAGACAAGTATGATTCATCCGGTAAGCTTCAACGTTAACTGTACAAGTGACCATAGCTCCTATTCTTTCGGAACTTTGGGAACACAAACGACGTTGCCTCAAACGCCACCGACTTCAAATTTATTTTCGGGGTCTAATTTTAGGGCCAGAGCTAATCAGTTCTTTAATCTTTCCAGCTACCCAGCCAGGACCAGCGTGCAGGTAAAATATTACGATACATTAACCGGTATTTCCACGGACATGATAGTCGGCCCTTGTTTCGTGCTTATTTCCGCTGCTACCATCACAGACTTTTCTAATAAAGGTTTCAAACATTTGGACAGCGTTAGAGTTTTTCCGGCATTCAATAACGGTCAACCTCAACCGGGTCTTCCAACTTCGCTTAGCAATACTGGAGTGCACGGAGTTTGTAGATTGCTTGTTGAACATTGAGTACAATCTGCCCATTTAGAAAAACGCTAGTTTCCTCCCCGTTTTATTCGTCGAAAGCTCAGCCCTTGAGCTTGTTAATCTTTCTATTTTTTGTATATTAGTTTAATTCTGCTCGAGATAATTTACCAGAGCTGTTTTGCAAAATGCTTCGTCCCTTGAGTATTTCACTGAATTAAATTAAAAACTATGAAAAAGAAAATTTTACTTGCTTTGACTTGTTTATCATTTCTCAGGATTTCTTCACAGGTTGTTCAGATAAATACGCTAGCCAGCGGGTTTCTTTACCCTGTTTGTATACAAAATAGCGGTGTGTCTGGAGACAACCGTTTGTTCGTAGTGGAGAAAAAGGGGAAGATCAAGATTGTAGATCGCGCTACTGGCACGATTAATTCCATACCTTTCCTTGATATCACGAACCGCGTTTATCCTGTCTCTACAACTGGTGATGAACGTGGGCTTCTGGGGCTGGCATTTCACCCCGACTATAGTAATAACGGATATTTCTATGTTAATTACGTTGACACTAACGGAAAAACAGTTATTGCGAGATTCCAGGTAAGTTCGGTACCTGATATTGCAATGGCAAATAGTGAGCAGATCCTGCTGAACATCTTTCAGCCCTACTCAAATCACAAAGGCGGCAATCTGATGTTCGGCCCCCGGGATGGTTATCTATACATTGCTTTAGGTGATGGTGGAAGCGGCGGCGACCCTCAAAATCGCGCGCAGAACATTGATTCACTGTTGGGCAAAACACTGAGGATTGACGTCAACAATCCAAATCCACCTTACTACTTCTCGGCTCCGGGAAATCCATTTTATGGCGCTACTCCCGGACGTGATGAGATTTTTGACTGGGGCCTGCGAAATCACTGGCGTTGCAGTTTCGACAGGCTTACACACGATATTTGGATGGGCGATGTAGGACAAAATCAATATGAAGAAATTAATTTTCGTTCGCATTGCGACACCTTAGGTCACAACTACGGCTGGCGTTGTTACGAGGCCACTTCCACTTATAACACCTCCGGTTGCCAGCCACAATCTAACTACACGCCTCCTGTTTATGAGTATGGACATTCGCTGGGCTGCTCTGTTACCGGAGGATACGTTTATCGCGGCGGGGAAGAGGGTGGTCTCTTTGGTAAATATCTTTTTACGGATTATTGTCAGGGCCGCATATGGGCTCTTGTACCTAATGGCAGTGGAGGGTGGATTGGCAACCAACTTGTGCAATCTACTTCCCAGATTAATTACGACTTCAGTTCCTGGGGAGAAGATGTATACGGCGAACTTTATTTGGCGGGTGTGAGCTCCGGCAAGATCTTCCGCCTGCGGGATACAGCCTGTGCGCCAGTGGCCTACATTCACCATCCCGATACGTTGTATAGTTGTAGTGGAGCTGTTACACATATTGAAGCAACATACGGAACAGGCCTGAACTATAATTGGTCGGTGTCCAGCTCGGGTAACTGGTCCATTACTTCCGGACAAGGGAGCAGTGCAATCAACATCTCGAACGATCAGAATTCCATAGCAAGTATTTATGTATCTGTGTATAACGGTACCTGCGCCGCCGTTTCAAACACCGTGGTTGTAATTCCATATGCATCATTAATGGGCAGCGACAGTGCTTATTGCACTTTTTCGTCTGCAGACACTCTTACAGGCTACCCTGCGGGGGGAAGCTTCAGCGGACCGGGAATTACCGGCAATGTTTTTGATCCAGCTATTGCCGGAGCTGGAACTCATACGATTACATACACGTTTTCATCTAACGCAGGAGATTGTTTTTCAGACTGCATTCTCAGCCAAACAAAAACAGTTATGGTCAATCAGTGTACCGGCTTAAACGAAATTAAAAACATCAGCCTGCTAAAGGTTTATCCAAATCCGGCAAGTTCAAAACTCACAATTGACTTTTATATCGGGGGTCGATCTGATTTAAATATTTATTTGCGGGATGCGCTGGGAAGAAAAGTAGTTGAAAAGGCCTGCAAATGCGATGCTGGCAAGCAAAGTGCTGACCTGGAGGTCCAAGGCTTGTCAGAAGGAATTTATTTTCTCAGTTTGGAAGCAGAACAATTTCAAAAAGTCGAAAAAATAATAATCCGGAAATAATTAGA
>JAEUTM010000022.1 GCA_016788025.1 Bacteroidia bacterium | reverse complement strand
AGCAGCGATCGACGCTTTCGGTGGTTGTGCATTAGAGATCAAAAAGATTCTCAAGTTTGGAAAAATGATAAATGTTGTGTGCTTTATTTTATGTCACTTTTTCCTTAGATGCTTCGACCCTTCGATAAATTTAGGGCAAGCCTCACAGTTAGAGATACTCAACGACCTATTCGTTTTATAACATAAAAAATTATTCTCTGGATTTATACTTTTCTTCCTTAGATGAAGAAAAGTATCAAAAGAAATCAAGGCCCGGCGATTTCCTTCGCGCTCTTTTGTTTTGTAAGACTGGATGGCACAAGTTGATAAATCACCTTGTGTCCGGTCTAACAAAACAAAATTCACAGCTTATCATCACCGCGCCGGGCCCCGGCCACCGCACGTATTGTGTGCTTACGGTAAATCACCACAATCCTGTTCCTTAGTTGAGTGATGCTTCACTAAGTGAGCATGAAATTTGATATGAATACTTGATTGAGTCAGATTTCCACAAGGTTAATTTTTATTGCTTTTTGCGTTTGTTGCCTGGTTTTACGGGTTAACAATGATTAATTATTGCTACATAATGACGGTTTAATTCATCCTCGTATATAAGTAGTAGGATTTTCGTTTTAATTATACCCAACTAATATTTTTTTAAGGGGATATAGTTGGATATAGAAACCCATAAAAAGTTCAAAAATGAAAAAAATTACAAAATTAGCTGCAGTTGCCACACTGCTCTTTATGCTCGGCAGCCAGCTAAATGCCCAATCAATCAGTGGGGTTGTACAAACTCAACCCTGCAACAATAACGGTGCAATCGCCGTCACCGTTACCGGTCTTACTCCGCCTATCAGTTATACCTGCACGAACTGGGTATCGGGACAAACCGTCATCAATAATAACATTAACTCCATGTCTCATGTGATAACGGGTCTTGGTGGTTATACGCTTCCCTGGGGGAACGCAAACGACTGGTACATAACTGCTACCGATGGAATAAACATTGCTTCAACCAATGTTTCACTCACTCCGGCTTTTCAATTTGTAGCCAACGATTCAAGCGGGATTTGTCCAAATCCCAGTACACTTCAGGCTGTTGGATTTGTAGGCGGCACATCGCCTTTCAGCTGTGTATGGACCCATGTGGCAAGCTCCACAACAACCGCAGGTAACCCAGTGTATGTTACCGGAACCGGCTTTTACAATGTTGTTGTAACAGATGCCGGCGGTTGCGTGGTTTCTTCACCAAGTTATAGTTCGGGTATTTACATTCAGCCAAATGCGGCCTTTAATGTAGGTATCACCGGCCAACAAGCCAATTGTACCAACGGTACAGCTACTGCAAACATAACCGGAACGGGTGTTACACCTTATACCTATTTATGGAGCAACGCTGCTGTAACTTCTAACATTAGTGGTCTTCAACAAGGTGCTTACACTTGCACCGTAACCGACGGACAGGGATGCCAGTCTGTTGGTTACTATTTTCTGCAACAAGCAGTTACTTTAAACATCAACACTACCATTACCAACGCTACCTGTCTTCAAACGAATGGTGCGGTTACAACTTTTGTAAACGGTGGTACGGCACCTTATTCTTATAACTGGTCAAGTGGTGCTACCACAGCCAATGCCAGTGGATTATCGGGTGGTCAGAGCTATCATTTACAGGTTGCGGATGCAAATGGTTGCACTGGCTCCGCGAATGTTTGGATCGCAGCTTCAACTCCTGTGAATGTTACGTATACTGCATCTCCGAGCTCTTGTACTTCGCCAACAGGTTCGGCTACCTTAACAGCTACAGGCGGGGCTTCTCCGTATTCAGTTGTTTGGTATACATCTCCATTAACTACCGGTACATCTATTTCCAATAAAGCACCTGGTACCTATTCATTTAAGGTAACCGACGCTAACGGTTGCATTCAAACCGGAGCTGTGGTTATTCCACCGGTTTCCATTATCAATGCGGGATTAAATGTACCTTCTGTAATTTGTCCTGCTACCAGCGGTAACATTACTTCAACCGTCTCAGGCGGAACTTCTCCTTATACTTATCTCTGGAACAATGCTTCCACGGCCTCCGGATTAACAGGCGTTCCTTTGGGAGCATATAGCTGTACTATTACTGACGCTGTTGGATGTTCCGTGGTTAAACATGCTTCGCTTTTGCAATCCAGTCCAATCAGCATAGGCGCCACTGTAACTCCGGTTAACTGTATCTATGCTTCTAACGGAGCTGTAACTGCTGCTGCTGTTGGTGGTGCTGCTCCTTATACTTACACATGGTCCAATTCTCAAACCGGTGCCAATGCTACAGGTTTAAATGCCGGATATATATGGGTAACGGCTACAGACGCCAACGGTTGTCATAAGAGTGCCAACATTCTGGTAACAAATAGCGGTGCAAGTAATTCCTGCTACTGTACCATTACCGGGACAGTTTATGCTGATGCAAACAGCGACTGCGCTAAAAATTCAGGTGAAGTTGGAATTCAAAATATCCAGGTTCATTGCAGTGGCATGGGTTATGCTTATACTAATGCCAATGGTGTATATAGCTTCCAGGTTCCCAGCGGATCGTACACTATTACAGAATCAGTACAACAAATTTATCCTTTGTCTACCTGCCAAAGTAATAACCAGGTGGTGTCTGTTACCGCATCATCCGGTTGTATCAGCACTGTGAATTTCGCAAACAACGTGGTGCCTCTCAGCGATCTTCATATCATCACTTCCAATATCAACTTCCCGGTTCCAGGAAATACATACAATCAAAAGGTAATCGTTCAGAACGAAGGAACTCTTACCGAGAATCATATCCAGATTGGTTATACGCATGATGGTAACTTAAGCTTCGGTTCATGTGCGCCATGGTCATTAACTCAACAAAATGCGCTGACCTAGCCTAACTGGTACAGCATCACCAGCGGGTTCGCAAGCTTAGCGCCGGCAAATAACTCGGCTAGCTTTATCAATTACAATGTTCCTACAAATATTCCTGTAAACACTGTTGTTAACTTTAATGATTCTGTTTCCAAGGCTTCTCCTATTGCTACTTCATGGTTAACGGATAATACACCATGGAATAATGTGAACAGTTTGAATACAACCGTATTAAGTTCTTACGATCCTAACTTTAAAGAAGTATCTCCTCAGGGAACTGGTCCGCAAGGGTATATTGACGGAAAAGATTCCATTCTTACTTACGTGATCCATTTCCAGAACACAGGAAGTTATTATGCGCAGAACATTGTGGTGGTTGATACAATCGATACAGATCTTAATATCGGTACACTTCGTCCTGGTTATTCCGATCATAATTTCACCACAACGGTTGACGAGAACAGGGTAGCGCGTTTTAGTTTTAAAAACATCAACCTTCCATGGCAGTCGCAATACGGTGATGCCTTAAGCTCTGGTATGTTTGTGTATTCTATCAAATTAAAAAAGAACCTGGCTCCTTTGACTCAAATCAAAAATAAAGCAGCTATTTATTTTGATTACAATGAACCTGTGATCACAAACACGACATTAAATACTATTAGTTTAGCGACAGGACTTTCTGCATTAAATGCCAGAATGAGTGATAACAGTGTTTTGTTTCCGAACCCGGCAAGCAACCACGTAACATTAAATTTTGCAAGCAAGGAAAGCGCTGCAGGTCATCTTACAATTTTTGATCTGAGCGGACGTGAGGTTGTTTCTAAAGATGTAACTGTAAATGCAGGAGAGAACAGTTTAACAGAGAATACTTCTTCTTTCCAGGATGGGGTTTACCTGGTACAGGTGAAAACTGCAGAACAGGTTATTTGTAAAAAACTGATTGTTTCGAAATAGTTTTTTCTTTTTTTTATAAGGAGGTCATCCCGGTGGGATGGCCTTTTTTGTTTGCTGGCGGCCCTTCGAGAGCCTCAGGGCCCGGACTTACCATTAGTGGTGCCTGAGGTTTGTATTGAGTCTGTCATACTTACCTCGATCGGCCTGCCGGTTCTTTATGAGCCTTTACCTCCGCGCCTCTGTGCCTCAGTGTCTCTCCGTCTCTATGTCAAAAAAGTCTCAGGTCGGGTGTTAGGAATTCTTGGCGCATTACAGTAATATTGCAGCTTATGCATCTCTCTGCAAAGGCATTAAAAACAATAAACCTCAGTTACCTCCTTCTTTCGGTTTTTGTTTTTGGCTATGTGCTCCTGAGGGCCATGATATCAGACATCACTTACGACGAGGTCTGGACGATTTTTGATTTTATTCCGAACTCTTATTTTCATATTTTAAATTTTACACCGCCGGATACGAATAATCATATTCTGAATTCCATTTCGATTAAATTTCTTTATTCTTTTTTACCGGATACTGTTTTTGTGGCCAGGATCCCGAATGTGATCGCACTGCTTTTTTATTTGTTTTTTGCTGTAAAGCTTTGTAAAAAGTTTTTAGGAGGATGGAAAGGCCTCTTGCTTTTTGTGGCTTTAACCTTAAATCCTTATGCACTGGATTATTTTGGGCTGGCAAGGGGTTACGGCATGATGCTTGGGATGCAGATGGCAGCCTTGTACCATGTTTTTAAATATTTTGAAACCAAACAGAACAAACATTTGTTTTACCTGTCTTTGTTTTCTCTCTTGATGATCCTGGCTAATTTTTCGTCCCTGTATTTTTACCTGGGCTGGCTGGGTGTTTTTTTTATTTCGTTGTGGAAGGACAGGGAGTATGTTTTTACAAGGACGGCGATTGTGATGTTGTTTACGATTTTGATCACCGTGATTATCTGGGAACCGATCCGTAAACTTATCGAGATCAATGGTTTTTATGTGGGGGGTACCACGGGTTTTTACGAGGACACGATCTGGTCACTGGTGCGTTATAGTATATATGAGATGGAACGCTCGGATTGGAATCAATTACTAAGCAGTGCTTTGTTTACGGCTTCTGTGGTGTGTGTCCTGCTTGCTTTTTTCGGGGAAGGACATAAAAACAGGTTTTGGCTCAGCCTGGGAATTCTGAGTATCACAGCCCTGGCAACGATCGTACAGCACTATGTTCTCAAGGGTTTTTATTTGATTGACAGAACTGCTTTGTTTTTTTATCCGGTAATGATATTGACTTTATTCTTTGCGATTGATCGTTTTGACATGAGCAGACTTTCGATGACTCTGAGCCTTCTGATCGCTTTTTTGATTCTGCTGAATTTTGTGTTAAACGCGAACACTTACAAAAGCCTGAACTGGTATTTCGACGCGCATACAGAGGAAATGCTTTCTTATATCAATAAAGTGGGGGAGAAGGAAAAACGTAAACAGAAGATCGATTATAGCTGGCCCTTTGAAAGCAGTCTCGCGTACTACATGAAAAGCGGAAAATACCCTTTCATCGAAAATGCGCGAAAAAGTTATTTTGAAGTAAACGACTCCTGTGATTTTTATATTTACCTGGGAGGGAAGCTGGATGTGATTCCTTATGCGCCGGAGAAGCAGTTGATCTTAAACGATGCGAGAAGGAAGGATAAGATTTTTGAGTTTAAGAAGGATAGGGTGGTTTTGTTTGGCATGGAAACGGGAGCACGGATTATAAATCCGCGCTAACGGGTGTTTTTTTCTTCAAGTTTTAGTGCATCTATTTTCTTTTCTAATTCTTGTACTTTGTCCTTTTGGCTACGATTATTAAACTGTCGTTTTAGAAACAAAAATTCTACTTCAAGTCGTTTTTTGAGCTGTTCTTTTGAATTGTCCAAAAGCGGAATTTTGTCGTTTGATAAAATAGTCAAAAGTGAATCTAAGTTGTCGTAGTTGTCTATGAGTTCTCGTTCGTAGACCTCTTTAACGTCTGAAAAAATTTGGTTGGCAACCAAAAACAATAAATGCAAAGGCATTTCATAGTATTCTGAGTTGTCAATATGAGAAAATCTGTCTTGCGTTAGTATGTGGTTCAGTAACTCTTTGAAAAAATTTTCTTTTGCGTTATTGTCTTTGAACGCTGATTCGTTTTCAAATAGTAAAGCGACACCCGAACAAATAAAAGATTCCCTTACTAATGGTGAAAATTCAATTTTGGAAGGATTCCAGCC
Organism: Bacteroidia bacterium; assembly: GCA_016788025.1. Classification (GTDB taxonomy): domain Bacteria; phylum Bacteroidota; class Bacteroidia; order B-17B0; family Aurantibacillaceae; genus Aurantibacillus. The sequence continues at coordinate 13 of JAEUTM010000022.1, read as the reverse complement.
TTGATGAACAGTC
>JAEUTM010000012.1 GCA_016788025.1 Bacteroidia bacterium | reverse complement strand
ATCCCAGGTGTGTGCCCAATACGGAGTGCAGCTATTACAATTTGCATCAGCCTGTTTCCAGATTGTTCTTGAATCAAAATGCCTTACGATACCGTTGGTACAATTACCCTGAGGGTCCCTGGTTGCCAGCATGAATTTAATATCGGAAGGAATGTATAACGATTTAAAAGGTGCGAAGATAAGATTCGTGTCCTGTCCCATACGTGCAAAGTCGCTATTTACCTGATCCAAAGCCTGTCTGCAAATTGCGTCAGTAGTGCCAAGCATTTGATACTGACAATCATACAGAATATGGAAAACAACCGGAACGGTGTATTCCACAGCTGCGGATTTGCCGGCGCCTGGGTTAGACTCAGCTTCAGCCTGAATCGCATCGAGTCGATCTCTTAATTTTTCATATTCAGCTTTAGCTTTTGGATCACCCTCAAAGCGCTGCTCCATTGCCTCATAGGTATTGCAAGGTCGAACGTATCCTTGCTGAGAAAAGCCTGGTACGGATAACAGGCTCAGGAAAAGAGCGGTTAAAGTAACTTGTTTTTTCATTTCTGGTTGTTTTTTATTTTTTTGTTGATTGATTTAACTGATTCAGGGCCATCATGTCTTTCATTGTCTTCTGCATACCTTCCACACTGCCATCCAAGAAGATCACATTTCCTTTTCCATCCTGGGCAAAGTTCTTTACTGCTTCGGTCCACATGCTAAAAAGTATCAGGGAGGAATCGAGGTTAGCAGTTTCCATTTGTTTGGCGGCGCCGGCCATACCTTTCGCAACCTCTTGCCTGAACAAGGCTATCCCCTCACCTTTTAGCTGGGCAGCTTCTTTTTCCGCCTGAGCAGATATTTTAATAAAATTTCCTTCTGCCTCCGCCGCTTTTGTACGGGTAATTAATAAAGCCTGTCCTTCATTTTCAGCCGCCGACCTTAAATTATTACTTGCCACCACTTTTGCCATCGAACGCATCACTTCTTCGTCAAATGTGATATCGTTCAACTGAAGATCGATCAGATGATATCCCCAATCTTCGAGCGTGCGATCTAACTGATCTTTTACTGCTTCAACAATCTCTTTTCTGAGGATAAGCACTTCCGATTGTTTTTTGGTAGCCACAAATGCCCTCACAGATCCTTCCACAGAGCGTACCAAGGCTTGCATAAAATTGCGTTCGTCAATAAATTTAAAGGCCACATTTTTAATTGTCTCTACATCACTATTAATAACAGAATACAATAACATGGCGGTAAAGTTTACATTCGCCTGATCGATTGTAACAGCCTGAAAACCAAGCTCAGAACTTCTATTTTGAACAGAGATCTTTTTAAATGCCCTTTCGAAAAAAGGAATTTTAAAATTAAGTCCAGGACGCAAAATCCTGCTGAATTTTCCAAAAATCGTAGTTACAACAATAGTACCCTGCTGAACCGTTACAATAGATAAAAATAAGGTTAAGAAAAGTAGAATTAAGATAACGATGGCACTTATCGACATGCTTAAGAGGTTATATTTGTAAAGATAAGTAATAAATTGTTTTTCATAAAGTTAAATTAGAAGTGGCGCAGGGCTTTTATAAGTGGTTTGTTATTTGTGTTATCTGGTTTGGATATTCAGCTTCTTTTGCACAAACTCCCGATCAAACCAATTCCGACCAAAACGCCGCTTCAAACAAAAAAGAATCGAAAAGCTCAAAAAAAAATGCAGCAAAAAAAGATTCTCTCCCCGAATTTGAAACGAGTTATAATGAAGCCCTTAAGTTAATTGATTCCTCACGTTACAAAGAAGCAGTTCCTCTTTTAAAAAAAACAGTAAAGCTTAAGCCCGACCACTGGGAAGCCTTTAATAAGCTGGCTTTTTCCAATATCAAATTAAAGGAGTACAAAGAAGCTGCAAAAAATCTGGACAAGGCTGAAATGATAGCCCCAATGAATTTTGAAACCGAAAAATTAAAGGGTATTAATTTTTTCCTCGACAAAAAATTTAAAGAATCTAAAGCTGCTCTCGACACTGCGCTATATGTTTTGCTGGAAGAAAAACTCGACGATCCGGAATTGTTTTACTACAGGGCCCAGTTAATGTATGCGGGCAAGGACTTAAAAAAAGCGCTGGAAACAGCCGACATCGCGTTGGATGTTAAACCTAAATATATCGAAGTTCTGATGCTGAAGGCGGAAATTCGTTTCGCGCAGAAAGAATACAATTATGTCATTAAGGATCTCACCGAAGCTATATCTTACATGAACGATCTGAGCACCGACTACAACGCTTATAAACTACGAGCGAGAAGTAAATTTGAAATAGGCGACTACAAAGGAGCCGCCAAGGACTGGAATGTTTACATAGATGCTAACCCAGGGGAAGAAAGTGCTTTGGTATCGAGGGCGGCGGCCAAAATAAATTACAATGATAATTCGGGTGCCATAGCCGATCTTGACGAGGCGGTTAAATTAAATCCAAAAAACCCGGTGATTTATTGCTACAGGGGAACAGCAAAGGGGGGAAACAAACAATATGTTGAAGCATTGAAGGATCTCGATTATGCGATCAAGCTAAAGTTCGATTATGCGGCGGCCTATGTAAACCGTGCTGCCATTAAAATGGCATGCAAGGATAAACGCGGTGCCTGTGAAGATCTTGCGAAAGCAGATAGCCTGGGAGACGAGATGGCGGTAAGATTGTATGAAAGTTACTGCAGGGACAAAAGGTAATTCTAATTCAGTTTTGCCGGCACTATAAGATCAAAAACAGGAATATTGACATTGAACTCTTTAGAGTCCATAAGTTTCATAAACGTATAATGGCCTTTCATGTAACCCATGTCGCTTTGCAAATTGCAGCCGCTGTTGTACTTAAACTTTTGTCCAGGTTCTAAAACGGGTGTTTCACCAACAACCCCTTCTCCATCAACCGTACGGCGGTCGCCAACACTGTCAAAAATATCCCAATGCCGCCTTAGAAGTTGAACCGAAAAATCACTTTTATTT
>JAEUTM010000007.1 GCA_016788025.1 Bacteroidia bacterium | reverse complement strand
AGGCTGTCTCAATTGGAGACAGCCTTTTTTTGTTACCTGGTTTTGTGGCAGCTTGATTCATTGATTTTAGCCAAGTCTTTTTAGCTCTAATTAAAATCTAATGTTAAATCCGATCAGGTTTGTTCTTCGTGTCGTGTTTTTTTTTATGTTTGGATAATCACAACAAAAAAAATCACGCACAACATGAAAAAAAACTACAAATGTCTAGTAGGGTTTATTGTATTGCTCAGTTTCTTTACAATAAACATTAAAGCCCAGATCTCTGGGATCGTAACTGTTAACAATGCTGCCGCCACGGGAGGAAGCAATTACCAAACTTTCGGGGCACTGGCATCTGCGCTCAATACGAGTGGAATTAATGGTACTTTGCAGGTAAATGTACTTACCGGAACAAACAGCGGTGTTTACAACGAGCAAGTATCTTTTAACCAGATCAGTGGTATGTCAGCCACCAACACCATTACAATCAATGGTAACGGTTGTTTACTTCAGTTTAACTGCACATCAGGCGCGCCATACATTATGCAGCTTAATGGAACAGATTACCTGACAGTTAATAACCTGAGAATGCAGTCAACAAATAATTCCTATGGGATTATCTGTATGCTTGTTAACGCTTCAGACCGCAACACATTTACTTCGTGTACATTTTCGTGTGCGTCGAATGCTGTGACAGGAACTTCTAACTGTCCATGGGCTCTTACCGCTTCACAAACAGGATTATCCTGTTGCAGTGCACAGGGGAGCTACAACACCGTAAAAACCTGTACACTTTTCAGCGGATATTATGCAATTTACTGTTATGGAAACACCGGATCGCCGAGGTCTACAAACAACAGTTTTATTGATTGCAGGATTACAGACTGGTACGCACGTTGTATGTATACCTTATACCAAAAAAACTTTAAGGTAACGGGTTGTACATTTGACAGAGATACTCGTACAACATTTAACTCAGTTACCAATTACTTCCTGTATGGTTCAGGTATGGAAGGTTGTAAGTTTGAAGGAAATATTATCAGGGATCTCTTTGTAGGGAATACTTCGGCAACAAACACCTTTTATGGATTTCTGTATTTTGGAGAAACTGGTGACCCTGCCAACAGGAACTCTTTCAAAAATAATCTGGTGAAAAACATTGAACATAACGGTAACATGTGGTTCTTCTATTACAACTACTATAATACCCACAATGACTATCATCACAATACTTTTGTAATGGATGCCGCTTCGTCTATAAGCAACGGACAGCACTATTGGTTCTATTATTGTATGAACTCCAGCGGATCGACCAATACTTACAATAACAACTTGTTTACAATAACAACAGGTGGTACAGCGTCCAGAGGTGTGTATTACAGTCCTAGCAACCAGATGTCGAATATCAACTACAACAATTACAATATCACAAATACAAGCGCCTTCATCGGATATATTCAGTCGCAGACCAGCAGCCTTTCTTCATGGCAAAATGAAGGTTACGACACGACAGCATATACATTGAATCCAAACTATGTAAATGCTGCGAGCAATGATTATCATCCGCAAAATGTCTCTTTTAACAACCTGGGTAAGGCTTTACTTGTCCCTCAGGATATCCTTAAAAACGGTAGAAGCCAGTCTACACCGGATATTGGCGCTTTTGAGTTCCTGAGCAACAACTGCTCCGGTACACCTGCAGCAAATACCGTAACCGGTCAACTGGTGGTTTGTCCAAATTCAAGCACAGACCTTATGGTAGGAAGCTGGAGCAGTGATATTGGGATTACTTATCAATGGTTGTCTTCACCTACATCAACCGCCGGACCGTGGACTCCTATTGCTGGTGAGAATTCAGTATTCTATACTACACCAACGCTTAATGCAACTTCTTACTATGGCGTACAAATTACCTGTTCCCTTGCCGGTGGAGGAACTTCCACTGCTGCTGCAGCGGTTAATATAGCAACTACTGTGGTTAGCCAGGTTCCATATCTTGAGAATTTTGAAGGAATAGCCAAGCCAAACCAATATCCTAACTGTTCATGGACATCTTCAAGCCCGCTTGGTAATAACATGTTTACAAGAATTGGGCCCGGAGCCTCTAACCAGGGTCCAAATTCAGGAAGCAGATACGCCTCGTTTTATTGCTATTATGTGAGTGGTTCCAATTACTTCTATACAAACGGTATTCAGCTTTACGCAGGTATTACCTATTCGGCAGGAGTGTACTGGAAGACACAAAACTATACTAGTAATAACATAACGGATTTCTCAATTCTGTTAGGTACTTCGCAAACTACTACCGGACTTGTGTCTCTTGCATCTACTGGCGCGAATCCTACAGGTGGTTCTTACAGTTCTATTTCAAACACTTTCCAGGTAAGTACCTCTGGTATTTATTATGTTGCCGTGCGTTGTAAAACCAACGGTAACTATGGTACACAGTATTTATCATGGGATGACCTTTCGATCACAATACCATGTCAATACAATCCGGTAAACGTTGGAGTAACCGCTAGTTCAAACACTGTTTGCGCTGGTGAAGAAGTTGCTCTTACCGCCACAGGAGCTGATACTTATACCTGGAACACAGGTGATATTGGAGCTAATGCTTATAACACCCCACTTGCATCAACCGTATATTCAGTAATAGGTACCAGCAGTCTTACAGGATGTACGTCGGCAGTTACACAGTATATTTCGGTTCTGCCTGCACCACTTGTTTTAGCGTATGGCAGCAAACCTGCAATCTGTGCCGGTGAATCAATCGTATTGATGGCTACTGGTACGGCTAACAGCTATATTTGGAGCAATCTTCAGAATGCACAGTCAATCAATGTGTCTCCGGCATCCACTACGGCTTATACAGTTACCGGTACTAATTCACAAGGTTGTAGCGCCAGCAGTGTATATACTGTGAATGTAAATCCACTTCCAAATATCAGTGTAAGTTCTACTGATACGGATAATGTTATCTGTGAAGGAGATCAGATTACATTAACAGGTAATGGCGCTAATACATACTCATGGTCTACAAGCACAAACTTTATTTCAGGTCCTACTGCAGTGGTTAACCCTGTTGTGAACACCAGCTATACCGTTTCAGGTACAGATGTTAATGGTTGCAAAAACAGCATTGTTTATGCGCTTACTGTAAACATCTGTGAAGGTCTGGCCGAAAATGGCATGATCTCCGGATTAAGCGTATATCCTAACCCTACAAATGGTTTGCTTAACATTGAATTGAACAACGCATCCTTTAAATCTGTACAGGTTATGGATCTGACAGGTAAAGTTGTTGCTAATGCCAATGGTAATTCAAAAATTACGGAAGTAAATATGAATAACCTGGCAAATGGTGTTTATTATGTGAAGATTAAGACAGATAATGCTTCGAGTGTAATTAAAGTTGTAAAACAATAATTCGACCTCTAAAATTGGAAGCCCCTCCCAAAAGAGGGGCTTTTTTTATTTTAGGAACTTAAATGTTAAATTTGTCATTCATTTTAAAACAAACGATCATGGCATTTGAATTACCAAAATTAAACTATGCGTTTAACGCTTTAGAACCACATATTGATGCTAGAACCATGGAGATTCACCACGGTAAACATCACCAGGCCTACGTTACCAACCTGAATAATGCTATTGCTGGAACGGACGCGGAAAAACTCAGTATCGAGGACATCTGTAAGTCTATTTCAAAATATCCTATGCCTGTTAGAAACAATGGCGGAGGACACTATAACCATAGCCTTTTCTGGGAAATTATGGCTCCTAATGCAGGGGGTATTCCAAACAATGAAATTGGAAAAGCTATCGAAGCTGAACTGGGAGGTTTTGAGAAATTTAAAGCTGATTTCTCGCAAGCCGGGGCTACCCGTTTCGGAAGCGGCTGGGCATGGCTGGCAGTAAAGGCTGATGGTAAATTGTGCGTTTGCAGCACGCCTAACCAGGATAATCCTTTGATGGATATTGCAGAGTGTAAGGGTACACCAATCCTTGGCATGGATGTGTGGGAACATGCATATTACCTGAATTACCAGAACCGCCGTCCGGATTACATAAGCGCTTTTTTTAATGTAATTAACTGGAATAAGGTGAATGAACTTTATCTGAAAGCGAAAAAGTAATGAAGCAGCGACGCTGTTTCAACAAATGATTTAGATTCAAGTAAGCCCCGTTAGCAACGGGGCTTTTTTTTGCCACAGTATTCATAACAGGTTCATAAGTTTAGTGCATATCAAAAGGTTTAAGCTGATAATTTTGAGATCATATGGAGCCCCTGAAAGAGATGTTTAACCGCACATTCTACGAACGTTTTGCCGCGGAGTTTAATAAGACCTTACCGACTTTTGACAAAAGCGGATTTGTAAAAGAAGTTACGAAGAATCTTGACGAACTTTCTCTTAATCAACGCCTGAGAAGGACAACCGAAACACTAAAATCGTTTTTGCCGGCTGATTATAAGAAAGCAATTGGGATTATGAAAAGGGTAATACCAGACATGCACGGTGGGTATACAAATCTTGTGTTTCCTGACTTCGTGGGTCAGTATGGTCATGATGATTTTCACACCTCGATGGACGCGTTAAAATATTTTACGCAGTTTGGATCTTCGGAATTTGCAATCCGGGAGTTTCTGAAGCGTGATTTTGACAAAACCATTAAACAGATGAAAGAGTGGTCGAAGGATAAAAATCATCATGTTCGCCGCCTGGCTTCGGAAGGGAGCAGACCTCGTTTGCCCTGGTCTTTTAAACTGGACAGAGTTATTCAAGATCCTTCGCTTACGATTTCAATTCTACAGACTCTGAATAAAGATCCGGAGTTGTATGTTCGGAAATCGGTTGCCAATCATTTGAATGACATTTCGAAAGAGCATCCGGAATTTATGCTTGAATCTATTCGCAACTGGGATAAATCGAACCAATACACTGCCTGGATTATAAAACACGCGAGCCGAACACTTATCAAAAAAGGACATTCGGGATCACTCTCGGTTTTTGATTTTGAAAAAGATGCGAAAGTGATAATTGAAAAATTCAAACTCAATAAAAATAAATTAAAACTGGGCGACACCCTTGTTTTTGAATTTGATTTAGTGTCTGCTAAAAAGAAAGACCAAAAACTTGTTGTAGATTATATTATTCACTACCGCAAGAAACTTGGAGAGCTTTCTCCAAAAGTTTTTAAACTAAAAGAATTAAAACTTGGGGCAGGGGAAAGACTTAAAATTGAGAAAAAACAAAGGTTCCAGGACTTCACGACCAGGAAACACTTTAAAGGAGAGCATCTTCTTGAAATCCAGGTAAACGGCAAGAAGCTTCACCAGGAGAAGTTTCATATTCATATTTGATTTGAGAATCCAGACTATTCTTCCGGTGAGGAGAATGTTATTTATGAACAGTAAATGCCGGAAAGTTCTCTGCTGAGAAATGTGTAGTTGCGCTTTGTAAATAGGGGTACATTTAAACCACCCTAAATACCTTTTTCGCGGTATTATATATCACTTGATTTTGCGATAATTTTGATCACTTAGTCGCTTTATTCATCTTGCAAAAAAGTTATCCAATACGCGTTATCATCGCCGACACGGCATTCATCATCCGTAAAGGTCTTAAAACACTGGTGTTGGAGAATGATAAATTTGAGTATATAACGGAAGTTTCGGATGCAAAAGGTTTGCACAAAGCTCTACAGGAAAAGAATGCGGATGTTCTAATTGTTGATCATTGCTGCGATGATTGTTTTTCTGTTGATGTGATTGAGAAGATAAAAACGCAGCATCCGGAAATTAATATTCTTGTTATTTCTCACGAAAAGTCTGCTGAGGAAATCAAAAAAATCATCAACATCGGAATCAAAAATTATTTGTTGAAGGACTGCGATGAGCAGGAAATTACCGATGCGATAAAAGCTTGCGCAAAAGGCGAAAAATATTTCTGCGGACAGATTATTGACGTACTTCTTGAAAAAGAACTTTCTGCTCAGCAGCATTGTATTACAGGGAGCATTTCTGAACGCGAAATAGAGGTGATCAGGCGATTGGTAACCGGCAAACGTCCGAAAGAAATTGCCTCACAAATGAACCTGAGTTATCATACTATTGTGACGCACAAGCGTAATATTTATTCCAAGCTTGGCATCAACAATTCGATTGAACTTGCCCAGTATGCCCTGAAAACGGGCCTCATGAAAAGGTAGTACCATAATCTTGGTACGAGTCTACTAACATTTTGCTATACAGATTACCCTCATTTGCGTATTGTGCGGAGCTGAGGTGCTATAGATATTTGCAAAAGTTATTTAAAATGATTCTAAACAATAAAACATGAAAAAACACTTACTGAGTCTTGGTCTTGTGGCTCTTAGTTATTTTGGAGCTTTTGCCCAATCTGTTACAGGTACGGTTTCAATTGGCGCCGGATATACCAATCAAAAATGGTACAGTCTTGCGAATGGTGAAGTTGCTTCACAATCAAAAGACAATTGGGATATTGCTTTTGAGATTACCGGGTACACGTCGGCAATTTATGCTAACACCCAAAAAACAAATTTTGTAGTTTACCAGGCACCCTTTAGTATTTCTAACTGGGCTTCTTTAGACACGGCTGGTATTAACACCTGGGCTACGCTTTACAATAGTGATACTACCTGGACTATTGGTGCCTTTAACAAAGGCGCCAATCTTTCTAATCCGTCAGATCTTGGTTGGGGCGTTTACGACATGAATACGCATATTGTAAATGGCGACAGTTGTTATGTATTAAAACTTTCTGCTAGTTCTTACAAAAAACTAAAGATTGAAACCCTTTCCGGAGGAGTTTACACGTTTGTATATTCCGACATTAATGGCGCTAACTCATATACACAAACGATCACAAAATCAAACTATAACGGTAAGAACTTTGCATACTTTGACTTGACGGCAAATGCAGTTGTTGACCGTGAACCAGCCTCATCCACCTGGGATTTAACCTTTGTAAAATACACAGCCATACTGATGATGCCGAATGCAACTCCATACGCAGTAGTTGGTGTTATGTCGAACAAGGGGGTATCGGTAGCGCAGGCCAACAATGTTACGTCGCCGTCAAATTACACAAACTGGAACGCGGAAACATTTAATACAAATATCACTACCATTGGGCACGACTGGAAGACCTTTAACCTGGCTACTAATGAGTGGAAAATTGTAAACGATACAGTTTATTTCATTGAGGACAAGATCGGAGACATCTGGAAGTTGACCTTCCTTTCTTTTGGGGGAAGCACCAATGGTGATTTTGTTTTCAGCAAAGAAAAACTGGCAGTTTCAACGGTTGGAATTTCAGACAAAGAGGCTGAAAAAGCCTTTAAAGTATCCGTGTATCCAAATCCCGCAAATGAAGCAGGCACACAGTTGATTTTCTCTGCCCAAAATTCATTTTCAGCAATGGTATCCGTTTTGGATGTAAACAGTCGCGTAGTATTTTCTGATAAGATCGATTTGTCTCCGGGCTTGAACACGCGTGAATTGAATACAAACGGATTAACTGCGGGACTTTATTATATCCAAATTACTGCAGGAACTTATTCTTCAATACAAAAATTAATCATTCAATAAAAATATTGGCCGGAGTGTGGTTTAAAAACGGGTGCAATTGTTTTTTCATGACACAGGCTTCGGCCAGTCTATTTATTTAAAAAAAAACGCCTCCGCAGCGCTACAGCGGATAATACATGAAAACACTGATAACAATCGTTTCTCTGAGCCTTACAATCGGATTAAGCGCACAAAGCGCTGCCGGGGCCAAAACGAAACCGGCAGTAGCCGACGCAATTGGCAATTCAAAATTTGAACAGGATAAAGCCGCCATAAAAAGTATGTGTGGTATTTACAAGGTGTCATTTGACTTTGCAGAAACTTTTTCTTCTGACACGGCTTATAAATTTCATAACCGATATAAAGAGCATGGAATTGAATATGTATTCCTTGCCGAAGAAAGTTTAAATAAAATGGTG
>JAEUTM010000001.1 GCA_016788025.1 Bacteroidia bacterium | reverse complement strand
TGGCTATGCATGCCGTAACCCAGACTCAGGGTATGTTTTTCATTCAACTGGTATTTTAAACCCAGGCGTGGCTCCACAGAACTTGAATTATTCAGACTTAAGAGTTGCCCGTGAAGGCCAGCATTTAAGGTTAATTTTTCGGTGAACCTGTATTTAGCCTGTGCATATGCCTGGTGTAAGGAAGTATAATCATTAAAATCCCAGTATTGGCGCCAGTTTGATAAACTATCACGATCTCGTGCATCCAGCATCAGACCTTTTACTTCTGAAATGATTCCTATTTTAATAAACAAACGGGAGTTTACCTTTGTATTGTATGAGGTGTTGATGGAATAATTAATCTGGTGCGATTTATTTTCAACATTTCTTTCAAGAGGCTTAGAGTCGGTAGCAACATTATCTTCAAGGTAATTACTTGCGTTATAAGTGGCGCCAATAATGGTGTTCACATACGACTTTTCATTCACCTTAATAAAGTGTTTTAATCCTACCAAACCTATGTCGCTGGTAAAATAACTGTCCTTGCTTGGGTTGGCGAAAAGATCTGTTGTGTCGATCTGATCGTGTTTAAATTCTATTTTACTTTTTGCTCCCAGGCCAAACAAGGTAAATTTCCCGAACCTGGTTTGTCCACCGGCAATTTTAAAAGAAAGATCCTGGTAAAAAGGCGTTGCTGTGGTGCCGATAGGAATGCCTATTTTCTGCGCCACACCTGTAAATGAATAACGGTAAGCCAGCAAATAAGAAGAACCTTTTTGTTTGTTGATGGGGCCCTCGGTCATAGCTTCCACTCCTGTTAGGGCCCCCAATTGAAGCGTGTGCTCATACTTTTCCGAGTTGCCTGTTCTGAAACCAAGATCAAAGACTCCCGCATTGGCATTTCCATATTCGGCAGGAAATGCGGAAGTAAAAAAGTCAGAATTTTTGATCACGTTGGTATTGATGGCGCTTACTGGTCCGCCTGTAGTACCCACTGTAGAAAAGTGATTTGGATTTGGAATATTTAACCCTTCGATGCGCCAGAGTACGCCGGTTGGAGAATTCCCGCGGATTACAATGTCATTGCGGGAATCGTCAGGAGAACTCACACCTGCAAAATTTGCCGCCAGGCGCGAAGGATCGGAACGGCCTCCGGCATAACGGTTCACTTCTTCCATAGAGAAAGAGCGACCACTCACACTTACCATGTCATTCTGCGTTTCATTCTTTTTAGTGCCGCCAATGACAACTTCTTCCAATGAACTTACATTTTCTTCCATGCCAATGTCGAGTACCACTTCTTTTCCCGCTGTAACAACCACATTGGGCATCACAATTTCTTTATAACCCATAAAGGAAATTTTAAGGTCGTAACGCCCGGTTTCTACGCCGGTAATTTTAAAACGGCCATCCGCATCACTGGCAGCACCTTTTATAGGATCAGTGCCAAGAACAGTAATATTTGCGCCAGGCAGGGCGGTCTGCGAAAGTTTGTCCATCACGGTACCGCGTATGGTTTGGGTTGAGTTTTGTGAAAAAGCCATTGTCGCAAAACACACGATCAGGCTAAGTATAATTTTTTTCATAGGGTTTTGTTTGTGGGCTCAAAACTACCCTACCTTTTCAGGCATGTCAATCAAAAAACCATGAACTGTTGAATTGGGGGGTTGAGCTGCAAATTAATTTATTGCGGGTTAGTTATTTCGAGTTCTTATCACCGGCCTTTAGTGCAAACTCCCGATCTAATATTAGAGAAACCCGAAATAAATAACCCGAAATTCGAAACTGCTCTAAAATTTCTTACATTAGTTATTCCAAAACGTACAACCCATGAAAAAACTGTTACTTCTATTATGCTTAGCGCTTCTCACTTTTAACTACAGCGCACAAACCGGGCTCACGAACCTGAGTTTTGAAAACTGGACTACAAATTTTATTGGTCCCGCCCCTACAGGATGGTTTGGCACTGGTGTCTCGAAACAAACTACCGGGGCTCAACAGGGTAACAATTATGTGAGAATCAAATCAAATAACACAACCCAGGGCGTACTTATGCTGGGAACCATTACCAATATGACTGGTTCCTTTACGGGTGGCGAACCCTACACCCAATTGCCAATATCTCTCACTGGTTTTTACAAGGGCTCAGATCTGATTACCAATTCCAATGCGGCTATTCTGAATGCCTATACCAAACAAAACGGGCAGGTGAATACGATGGCCATGACGAATTTTAGTGTAGACGCCAGCAATTGGACTTCGTTTTCCGCGCAGTTTTTCGCCATCGGTGGTTTTCCAAATGGAGCAGACTCCTTATATATTGTTTTTAATAGCGGAAGTTTTAATTCGGCGGCAGTTCTCGACCTTGATAATTTAAGCATTCAAACGCCCACCCTTGTTGGTGTGGACGAACAATCCCTGGGCACTAGTTTTTTGGTTTATCCTAACCCGGCGCAAAGTGAATTAAACATCGTTTCAAAAAACGAGAACAATTTAAATCTCACACTTTTCGGCATGGACGGTAAAATCATTCAGTCTGAAACAATAAAAGAGGGAGATAATAAGATTCTCCTTTCAAATTATCCCGCTGGAATCTACCTGTATAGAATTACAGACACGGACCAGAATGTGTTGCTGAAAAGCAAAATTATTATTGAGAAATAATTAATTAAAGCAGGTCGAACAAACGGTGTTTCAAGACAAACAACACCAGGCCTGTTTTTGATTTAATTCTGAATTTTTCGAAGATCGCTTCCCTGTAGCCATCAACTGTTCGGTGCTGAACGCCCATCTTATCGGCTATTTGCTCATAAGTGTATTCCTTTTCATGGCATACCAACCTTAGGAATTCTTTTTCCCTTGCGGTGAGTTGCTCTAAAATAAGATCCTGTTCTCCTTTTTTATTTTCTACTGCATTATTCTGTAGTGACAAGGTTAGAAACTCATTATGATAGTAGCCACTGGAAACAATATGTTCTATTGCACTGCCCAATTGCGAAGCATTGCAATTCTTTTTAAGATAACCCCTCACTCCTAGCCGGAACAACTGTATGATAAGATCTTCATCTTCGTTAAGCGTGAGCATTAACACCGGCACCTGAATTCCTTTCTCGCGGAAATTTTGCATCACTTCATGTCCGTTCATCTGCGGCATGCTCTGGTCCATAATAATGAGATCAGGTCTTTTTCCGGATGCGAGACTATCGAGAAGATCGCGACCATTATCAAATTGATGGGTAACCTTGTAAGGGCCCAGTTTCTCGACCAATTCCTGCAAACCATTGCGAATGATCACATGATCATCTACCAGGTAAATATGTTTAGGGTTTGGCATAGCGAGTGGTTTAATCTCTATTCCAAAGTCGCTATTTTTTTCAGGATAAACAAACTTCCGATCCCGGGACCCGATTCGATCTTGCAGTCGAGCCCGGCCAGTCTTGCCCTCTTGATGATGTTTCTTAAGCCCGAAGCCTTTTGAGAGGCAAGTGTTTCGTTTAATAAAAAACCCTTACCATTGTCAGACACCCGCATTTCAAAAGAACCGTTTCGGTTATCCACTTCTATCGAAAGTAATTTAGCCCCTGAATGACGCAGAGCATTCTGGATGATCTCCTGCAGAATCCTGAAAGTCATAAGTTCCTGGTTTTTCTCAAGATTACTGGCACCGCTTGCAGCTTTGTAAATAACATCGAAACGTTTCAACACGTTCAGGCGATCCACTTCCATTTGAATAGCAGCGAACAAACCAATATGACTCAGGTAATCGTTATTAAATGTGCGACTAAGCAAACGCAGTTGTTGGGTGACTTCATCCAGGTAGATATCAATAGGTTTCAGGCCATCTGCTAATTCGGGGTGATCTATGCGTTGATTTTCGAGTTGGATATGCATCGCCGTGAGAAGTTGACCAATATTATCATGCAGTTCCTGTGCAAACTGACTCATCACATGCTCGCTCACTTCGGCCTCAACCTGGCGCAGTTCTTTTTCGAAATCGAGCTTTGCCTGGGTGAGTTGCATCTGCTGTTTGACCTTTTGACGATTGGCAATAAAAAAAGCGAGAACCAATCCAAAAACCAGGAGAATAATCACCAGGGAGGTAAGCAGGATCCAAAAGAATATGTCGTGATTTTCAGAACTCATGTTATACAATTTGAGAAGAACGCGAAGGGATCAACCAAAAACCCAAAGCAATTAAAGCATATTTAAGATTAGCTGTTACTCCAAAAAGGATTCGATACACAGTTCTGTTCATTTCAGGATCGATACTGTTTAGATAATCGAATATACTCATATAGGTAGCGGTACTTGCGGAAAACAAAAAAACACCAAGGGTTATCCAGATGAATGCAGCAGAGCTCCACACAAATGCCTCTTTCCTGAATTCCTGGAATAATAACACGCCGTAAACAAGGCTGAGCGTGATATTTGCAAAAGTGTCGGTATAGTTGCAATACTTCAAGGGGCTCTTATAAAAGAGTTCAATGCAAAATGAGGTTATGAATAATAGCGAAGCAGCGAAAAGAAACATTTTAAAAAGTTTGTTTTCAAAACGGAAGAATGCAGCTTGTATCAGGAAAAATGTCTCCAAAGGCAGATAAATATTATAGACGATATTGGTATTAAGATCAAGATTATTCATTCTTTGGTAAGCCATTACCTGTTTAACCAATGTGAGGACAACCATGTATGCAAAAACCTGAAAAAAAACAGACCTTGTGCTCCGGTCCATGCGCTGATATCGGATTGCTCCTGCCAACACAGCAAGGCATGGCACCAAAGCTCTAATTAATACTGAAACCATATTTTATAAGCTCGTTTGAAAATAACATAAATAAACTGTTATAAAAATATGGATTCGCTGTCATCTTCTTTTATAGGCAACATTATCGCAGTCTACAGGACAAAGTCCACCTTTGTCAGCAAGCTTTCCGGTGAATGTTCCGATTGCATTTTCTTTATCAAATTTTTGTTCAAGGTCAAATTGTTCCATAAACGTAAAATTATCTGGGCAGAACAACAGACCGTGTCGTGTATAGGTATTAAAGATAGAACCTGTTCTATAACCTGTGTTAAGTATATAAACACCTTCGGTGTCTT
>JAEUTM010000588.1 GCA_016788025.1 Bacteroidia bacterium | reverse complement strand
AGGCTTATTACATAAGGTGACATAAATTTTAATGAACTGGTTTTGGCGGGAGTGCTGGGATCTTAATCTTTATAGCTGGGATTCAGCTTGCCATAGCGGTTTAAAAAAGTTTATAGAAAAATTTGGGAAATATTTTCCACTTGAGAAACACTATAAGACTATTACGTTCATAAAAGATACCCGGCCTGCCGGTAAACTTAAATCTGAAAGGGGAATCAATGGACAGGCACGATAATAGCTTGAGGAAAATAAACAACATGCCATGATTTTAGCTATTATTTTGATTGTAGTTGCCGTTGTTGCCCTGGTTTTTATTTTCAGGGCAAAAGCTAAAGGGAAAGATGGTAACGGACCGATGCGAGGTCGTTGAATGCGTAAAGTTTAACCAAAAGAACCAGATTCATTATGATTTTTGTAATTGTACCAATTGTAGCGACGTTAATATCGACCGTGTTCATCCTAAGCGTTAAAACGAAAGACTAAAATATTTTTTAGCTAAGTCGCGCGAATGGAATGTCAACATGTGGTGATCAATGAATAGTCAGAAGTCCGCTAATGTCAAGGTCTCCAAGATAGGCATATAAAATATCCGGGTCGTCCTGAATATTCACTTCCAGCAGTTTCTTTCTTTTATGATCTATATGTATTTCCACGAAGAACCAATCCAGCAGGAACAGTGAAATTATTCTGCCTGGAATCTCCACTGTAGTAATGCATTCTCCATAATTGCAGGCTAATTCTGTCTTCAATTCGGTGTCTAATGTTATGAAATATCTTTTCTCCATAATTCTATATATAACTATTCAAACCAATTGCCAATGGCCATTTTCTGGCACTCTTTTTTCAAAGACCAAGGGATGTCCTATTTTCTTCGATTGACCCTATTTTAGCTGAATAATTCCTTTATAAAATGCAAAAACATCGTTACTCAATAATCCAACGCACTTATTTCTACACTTGGGGAGGACGAATATTTTTTCTGTTGATTAAACGAGCGGGGATGAATACCCTTTAAGGGGAAGATATTTCGCGGGCTGTAATTCAGGTTCACACGTAAAATAGAGGCTGACGACATAAAAAAAGCGGGTATCAACCCGCTTTCTATCATTTGTTTCGTGAACGATTGGATCTTTTCTGGTTAGCTGCTCTTTGCGAATAAGAAGTTTTTGTTTTACCCGAACCGCCACCTCTGCTGATAGGGTTGGATCCACGATGCGACATGCGAGTGCCTTTTCCGGAAGCTTCGCTAAGTTCATCGTCTTCAAAGAATACTGAACCACGCCCTCTGTTGGCGTAGTCCTGGTTGTTTTCCCGGTCGTGGTTATCTGTATACCTATCACCATATTCCCGGTGGTCATCAAAGCTCCTCCGTCCTTCTGAACCATAATAACGTGAGCGATCTTCGTCGCGATCATAGGTGTCGTTTCGATCGCGCTCATATGTAGGTTCATCGTGGGAAGCCCATCCACCCCGGTAACCCCTGCGTCTGTCATCCCAATCGGTTAAATATGGACCGCCAGACCGCTGATCGTCGTAGTCATCATAGTGCCTGTTGTTGCGATTATCGTAGCGCTCATCATAATTGTTGTCGTAATAATTGTAGTCATAATTATCGCGCGTCTGGCGGTTGTAATCGTAGTTTCTGTCTTCGTCTTCATGATAACGCAGGTTGTAGTAACCATCATTTCTTCTGTTGCGGTTCGAATTTGAGTCGTTTCTGTTGCCGCTTGTAAAGCGGCCTGACGAATCCCGTCCCATCGTCCGGTTTCCGCCTGAATGCCTTTTGTTTGTCATATCGCTAATTTTTTAGTTTAACAGGAAAATGCCGCAAAAAACATACCGGGGTGATATAAAAAAACAGGTTATGCATCGGCATAACCTGTTCCGAATCCATACAGGCAAAAGAATGGGATCAGGCGTGTATGGAAATTTGATATTTTTCTATTTTTTACTTTTGGCTTTACTGCTACCGCTGTTGCTTTTGTATTTACCTTCTTTATCAAAAGTAATCTTTTCATTATTGCGATTGGTGTAATAGCTTCTGTTTCCCGAGGCGTCTGTAGTCGACCAAACTTCATAATTTTCGGTTGGATATTTCTCCGCATAGTAAGCGTTGATGCCGGCTGGGTAATCTTTCCTGTTAATGAGTTCTTCACGGCTGATCATCTTTCCGTTTTTGTCGTAAATCACAGAACGGCGCGCGTTTGTAGCGGGGTCAAGATATTCACCGCGGTAATTGGTCCCGTCCATTGTCCAGTTTGGCGTAGTGTTCGGATAATCGATTCTGAATTGGTCGCTAACCGTGTTAGGCGCCTGGATGTTACCGGGTGTTGCTGGAGTACTTGGTGGGTTGGTTGGGGTTTGAGCCGTCATGACACTTACACAAAGTGCTGCGGCAACAGATAAGATTAGTTTTTTCATTGTTTATTTTTTTGATTAGTATACGTAAAACTGTGCCACAGGGAGAAATACTCATAGGGCTTGTGTGATATTGCTATCTTTCTTATCAAGTGAATATTGGGACGAGGAGCGGAAAAAAGCCGGCGCACTGGGCGCCAGCGGACACTTTTCCAAGCCTTATACAATAGCGCAGTATAGTAATCTTATCGCCTCCATACTCTATCAGAACGGGAAGCGATAGTTCTTCTAAGCTAATTTGGATTGTAATTTTTGCGAGGCCTTGTCAACGGCGCAATTAAAATCATCTATTTTCGACTCAAGGTCATTCGCGTATTTATCGAACTTTTTAGTCTGTGATTTTAAATAGTCCTTAAGGTCTCCTTCGTAGTCGTTTAACTTGTCAGCTAATTTTTTGCGGGTGTTTTCGCCCTTGTCTGGCGCCATTAAAACTCCGATTGCTGCTCCGGCGGCGACGGCCAATAGAGTTGTTCCGATAAATGTTGTTGCTTTCATAATGATTGTTTTCTATCTAAAAACCATCATATTAATTTTATGCCAGGGTTAAAAATCATTTAATTCCAAGGAGAAACTTACGCATGAGTGGCATTGTAAAGGGATATACAAATTTCAATTTGTCCATATTTCCGCGCAAAGTTCTCCCCAAAAAGTGATTCCCTCCAATTTTATCAGTTATCTGGCTCAGAATACCAATGTTCTTTTTAATCTGAGGATAACGGATCGTGTGAAAATCTCTTTCTTTATCCTGTTTTAACAATGTTTTTAGTAAAACACATCGGCTGAACTTTGGTATCTAAGTTCATAACCTGTGCTACGTCCGCCTGCTTTTTCCTTTTTCAGAATTTTTTTCTCAATAAGATCGCTTATGTCTCGTAAAGCTGTGTCCTGAGAGCATTTAGCCATTTTGGCCCATTTGCTACTCGTAAGTTTTCCAAAAAAACCGTCAAATAGCTTATTAATGATAAGCCGCTGACGTTCATTGATGGATGTTTTAGAATGTTTGTCCCAAAATTTTGTTTTTGCCATAACAGACTGGAGATTTTGATCAGTAGCGTTCAAAGACCGGTCAAGGCAATTAAGGTACCAGAGAAGCCAGCCGGTAATATCGAGGTTGCCCTTCTGAGTTTTCTCCAGTATATTGTAATACGCAGTGCGTTCGAGACGTATTTGCGCAGACATGCTGTAATACCGTTGACTATCTCCATCGGCACGGGCCAATAGCATATCTCCTATGGCACGGGCGATTCTTCCGTTGCCATCATCGAAAGGGTGTATTGTAACAAACCAGAAATGAGCAATTGCTGATTTAACAAGAGGTTCCAGCTCATCCTTCCCGTTAAGCCAGGTTAAAAAAGTTTTCATTTCT
>JAEUTM010000585.1 GCA_016788025.1 Bacteroidia bacterium | reverse complement strand
TGTGTAATGAAAGTTCTTTCCGGGCTCCTCTTCCATGTCAAGATGCCGGATATACTTCTTCAAATTGGTGCCGTAGTAGTATTTGGCAATATCACCAAAGGGATTAAAATAATTCTCGTTGAATTTTATCCCACTGCGCATATTGAGTACATGGGCGATGGTCACTTTTCCGAATTTCTGTTTGTCAAGGAAGTCGAGGTAATTGGTGATTGGCTCGTCGATACTTTTTATTAATCCCTCGCTAATAGCTATCCCAAACAAGGTTGAGACAAACGATTTGGAAATTGAAAAGGATGCGACAACATCACCCGATTCCCTTCCCGGTCTGTACCATTGGTAAAGTATGCTGTCGTTTCGGATTACCAGGAAGGCAATGGTTCCCGTCTTCTGGAGCGCTTTTTCAAAAAAGAGAGTTTTGTTTCTGCGTTTAATTGTTTTTGGAAGTTTAACCAATCCCGACTGGCTCGCATCCGCATAATGAAACGGTTTTGAAGAAGCAGGAATTTTTTTCTCAGGAAATTTTCTGTAATCCCTCGCGTCTGCAAAATTGTAAATAAAAAAACGAACCACATGACAGGACTGGAAGAAAAAGAAAAGGACCAGGGCTACGGATACTTTTTTAATCATTTAAAAAAATCGTTCAGTGGATCGGAAGTGGTGGAGTTGGGCTGATTGATCTTAAGAAGTTCACAGATGGTTGGTGCGATTTGGGTGATTGTGGTGTAGGTCTGGCTTTTTCCTTTCTTCACCCCGTTTCCGTAAAAAACAACAGGTACATGCGTATCATAATTGTAACCAGCCCCATGCGTTGTTCCTTTTTCTTCATGTTCAAGCCAGGCCGGTTGATAGATATAAGCAATGTTGCCGCTAAGCTTATGATTAAATCCGTTTTGTAAAAGACGACGATAATCCCTTGCGTCAAAAGACCCGTTCATCAAGGTAGATGAGCTGAAGGCTTCCGCAATTCCAGGAGTTTTGACAAGCTGAGCCGCGAGTGCAGTTTCCAGATCTTCTTTGTTTAATTTCATTTTACTGATGAGGGTCTCATTTAAATAAACCTGTTCGTTACTGATACTACTAAATAACAACGTATCCCCGTAATTTGTTTTCAGAAAATTCTTGATTTCTCTAATAATAGTTTTCTCATTTATGTACCCGCCAGGAATTTTATTGTCCAGCAATTGTTTCGGCACGTCCGCTGCGCCATGATCGGCAGTGAGAAATACGGTATAATTATTTTTACCAACTTCCTTATCGAGGGCATTGAGAATTTCTTCAATTTCTTTGTCCAGCCTTAAATAAATGTCTTCTGTTTCAACAGCCCTCAATCCATAGGCATGACCCACATAATCGGGGCTGGAGAAACTGATGCAAAGCAGGTCGCAGATCTCATCTTTTCCCAATTGTTCTTCTCTTAGGCAAAGCAAAGCAAGGTCTTTGGTAATTGAATTTCCCATAGGAGTGGCTTTGATAATACCCCAGGAATTTTTCTCAATGAAGGTTTTGTAATCGTAAGGAAACACAGGCTTCTCCTTTTTTGGAGCTGCCTCATAAGCATTGTCGTCTGAAATGGAATTGCTATAGGTTTCGATAGGATAGAGGGTAGTCCAGCCTTTTTCAAGATAGGTTTTTACAGTCTTTTTTGCGTTGAAATTTTTTAGCCAGCCAGGAAGTTCCTGTACATACCACGTAGAGGAAATAAAGCCGCCGCTTTTATCATCAAACCAGAATGCGGCATTCGCCGCGTGCCCGGCCGGAAGTATAGAGCTCCTGTCTTTTAGTGCAATTCCAAATACTTTGGCTTTTTGCTGGGTACTCATTTTCAGTTCGTCGCCAATGGTAGAACTTAATTGATTTTTTGGTGACATTAATCCGGCTTTACTTTCTGAGCCTATCGTTTTTACACTTGTGTCTTCCGCGCAATAAATAAATTTTCCGTTTTCTCTCTGAAACCAGTCGTTACCAATGATACCATGAACACGGGGTGTGGCCCCGGTATAAATGCTACAATGTCCCGGACCAGTATAAGTGGGGATATAATTGTAATGCGCGTTTTGAAAATGAAAACCTTCGTTAACCAGCCTTTTAAAGCCGCCATTTCCATAACGGTCCCAATACCTGTAGATATAATCGTTACGCATCTGATCCACAACAATGCCAACGATGAGTTTTGGTTTAGTATTTTGGGCGCGTACACAGACAACACCCAGAAGAAGGATGCTATAAAGACAGAAGAATGAACGTTTCATCAATCTAATTTTTGAAATACGGAATTATTGCTTTTGAATTCAGGAACAAGATCTTTCATACGCTGAACGATGATCTCATTATTTTGTGTGTCGAAGGACTTGATGAGTTCTTCGATGATCGTTTTAACTTCGGCATAATCGTATTCTCTTACTTTTCCAATAAGGATTTGGCTGTGATGCGTTGGCAAAGTGTTTTCGCTGTTTGCAAGGAGCTCTTCATACAGTTTTTCTCCCGGTCTTAAACCTGTGTAGGTAATACTTATATCCTTGCCTTCTTTCATGCCCACCAACAAAATCATTTTCCGCGCAAGGTCAACAATCTTAATGGAATCGCCCATGTCGAATACAAAAATCTCGCCACCCTTTCCCATCACAGCTGCTTCCAGGACCAGCTGCGTGGCTTCAGGGATCGTCATAAAATAGCGTGTGATCTCCGGATGTGTGATGGTGATGGGGCCGCCCTGTTCAATTTGTTTTTTAAAGCGGGGGATTACAGAACCGTTAGAGCCCAGCACGTTGCCAAAACGGGTGGTAATAAATTTTGTTCCTGATTTTTTACCTAGACTCTGAATATAGATTTCGGCGATGCGTTTGCTTGCACCCATTACGTTTGTAGGATTTACAGCTTTGTCTGTACTTACAAATACAAAACGCTCTACCTTAAACTCATCTGAAAGATCTGCAAGTGTTTTGGTGCCCAGAACGTTGGTCAGAATAGACTCAGAAGGGTTGTTCTCCATCATCGGAACATGTTTGTAGGCGGCAGCATGAAACACAATTTGCGGTTTAAATGTTTTAAAAACATTGCGCATCCTGTCTAAATTCCTCACATCAGCCATCACTACTTCATAGGCTGGTTTAACCAGCATGTCAGTAAATTCGAGATCTAGTTCATGTAGGGGACTTTCAGCCTGATCGAGTAGGTATATTTTTTTTGGTGAGAATTTGGAACACTGCCTTGCCAATTCACTGCCAATACTTCCGGCAGCGCCTGTGATAAGAATTACCTTGTCTTTAAGTTGCTGGCTTATCCTGGCTGTATCGAGTTTAATCGGGTCACGTTCCAGCAAGTCCTCAATCCTGATGCTTTTGATCTGGTTAAAACTTAATTCGCCATTGATCCATTTTGCGGCGGGTGGAACATTCAGCACCCTTACATTATGATTGAGGCATATATCTGTAATCTCATTTTTCTTTTTAATGGAGATCTTTTGAATGGAGATGATAACGAACTCGATGTCATTGTCTTTTATGAGCTCTTCTAGTTTATCCTGACCATAAACAAAAATTCCTTCCACACTCCGTCCATGCTTTTTCTCGTCATCGTCAATAAAACCAACAACTTTGTATTTAATGGCAGCGTCACGGTCGAGTGTACGTTTGGTGATAATTCCTGATTCACCCGCACCGTAGATAATTACATTTAATTTTTCACGCGCCGGATTTTTTATTTCAAAATAAAGAGCTTTTACAGCCAGGCGTGAACTAATCATAAGAAAAAGCGTCACCAGGCCGTCGATAATGATAACCGAATTCGGGAAATAATAGAAACCTCTTACGTAAAGCCAAAAGACGTTAGTTAAAAAAACCAGTACGCTTCCGGAAAGTATCACCACAAAAATGCGCACCGTGTCGCGCGAGCTTGTATAACGTACTACACCTTTGTATGTTTTAGACAATGCAAAAGAAAGTAGCCGCACGCCCAATAGAACTGCAAAATTATAAGGAAGATTTTTTTTGTCGTTTTCAGGGATCGAACTGAAGTCGAATCGTAACAAAAAGGCCAGCGTGAGCGCAAAAGCCGAAATAAGAAGATCTATGACCAATATAGACCAACGGGGTAAATTATACTGCCAGAAGAGCTTGAATAACCGGTACATAAATGATACATGTAAAAGTACTTATTTTTTTTGACCCGTCTCCAGCCCCTATTTTAAAGGCAAAATGATTAATTACTGTTTTGAAAGATAATATCTTTTCGGTATTTTTACTCAGAGACCTTCCTATGAAAACGCCTTCTGTAAATAATATTACGCGGAGTCACGTCCTAAGGGGTATAATACTAACCTGGATTATTTTTACGTGTGGAGGGGTAATTACGGCTCAGAAAAAAGACCTTGCAGAAGGTGACAAGCTATACGCGCAGGGTGCTTACGGACAAGCCCTGACACATTATATGAAAGCGTATGAGAGTAAAAAGGAACGCCCCACACTTTTAAAAATGGCTGATTGCAGCTACCTGAGCAGTAATTACGTTTCGGCCCAAAGTTACTACAAAGAATATTTTAAGGATACCGTATACGAGCACATCCCTCAGTATACAAACTATGCGAAGTCTTGCAAATACAATGGGGATCTTAAGAAATCAGTAAAACTTTACCGAAAATTTTTGGAGATCAATCCTTCAGATACAGCCGCAAAAGCATTTACTGACTTGTATGGCTTTTATTTAGATTCTGTAAATGCATTTTTTGCTTTCGATCTCGATCTCGACTACAATTGCATTGACCTTGATGCCTCGGAGTCGATTGACAGTAGTGCTGCACCAATGTTTTATCTCTGGCGTTTTGATGATGGAACAGAGAAAGAGGGAATTAAATTCGAGCATTGTTTTGATAGGGTAGGTGATCACAAAGTAACCTTAAGTATCAGGGATAAAGCAACTGGAATTCTAAAACAAAACGATACTACTATAAACATCAGTGTCTTTAGTCCACCCGTAAAATTCAAATCACCTTCAGGGGCGAAACAGTATTTTTTTGTGAATTTTGACGCCTCAGAAACCGAAATGTATGGTTATGAAGTTCTGGACTATGTCTGGGATCTCGACAATGGAGAGTATCTGTTCGGAAAAACCGCGAAATATAAATACAATACTCTTGGAGATTACACCGTTAAACTTAGCATCCTCATGAAAGATAAGTATAGCGGAACGCGGAAAATAGCCTCTTCTTATAAAAAACTCTCCATAAATAACAATTATGCTGTTCCAAGCAAAACATTTTCAGATACAATGAATGAAAATAAATAAGGGCTACATAGTTATAGTGTTGCTTCTCTTTTTAAGAGATTTTGTGTTTGCTCAGGAGGTTCCTTCTGCACAGGAAGGCATTCCTTATCTGGTAACCTTTGGTCAGAATTCTGACCATTCGTGGGGTGACGATGACTTTTCTCAAACCGTATTTTTTTCTATTCCAAAAACCCACACAGAGCCCTTTTATCTCAGAATATTTGACGCTGATGTTGGTGGAACACTGGACGAGGTAAACGGAGGTTGGAATACTAAAATAAAATATTCTGTGTATGGTGGTAAGGAATCGTATTCGAGCAAAGACGCGCGGAGTATAAATCCAATAGGAAACTATAAAAGCGGAATACTTATCGACTCGAAAACAATTGGAGTGGATGCCTCCGCCGATCAAAAGTGGATTAGTATTGGACCCATTAACCCGTCGCAGGGTGAGCTGGTGCCGGAACTGGATGGAAACGTGTTTAAAGTAATCATTGATGGTTTACAGGGAGACGATGGAAACCTTTACAAATTATTTTTAAGCAGCAAACCCGAACAGAATATTCCCCTTGATGGAGCAAATGCTTTTGCTTACGAATATTCAGTGCGTTTGCAGAGCGTCGCCAATTCGATTGCACATATTTATCCTTTTGCGGATAACCTGGTAACAAGCTTTAATATCCGGAGTTTCGATTTTGATGACGATGGTCAGGTGAAATTATATTCTTGTGTGAAGAACGGGCATCTGGTTAAAACATCCAACGACAATGAATGGGGTCAGAGCATTCACCCGATTAAAGAAGAAGAAAAAAACAAATGCCTGGATCTTCAGATTGTAAAAAAAGGTAATTATAATAATGACCTTGTTTTTTATATCACAAACGAGTACGATGTGCCGGTTCCATTTTATGCCGCCCCACTGGGTGGAGTTCCACGTTATAAATACAAAATAAATATTAAGAGCAACGCCAAGCCCAAAGGCAAATGATTAAATACGGCGGCAGTATTTTCCTGTGTCTGGTTTTCCAGATTCTGTTCGCGCAGAATTACACCTCGCGTTTGTTTTCTGTGGATGATGGATTGCCGGATAACTACGTTTATTCCACTCTGCAAGACGAAGAAGGATACCTCTGGGTTTCAACAGGTAAGGGCCTCTGTCGTTTTGATGGACAGGTATTTCAGTCGTATCCTCTCGAAGGCGGTGAAGAAAACAATATTATTTATTCCGGCGCGTTGGACCGCAACAAAGAATTGTGGTTTGGAACGTTTGATGGGAAAATATACAAACTCGATAAAGCGAAAAATAAATTAAAACTGTATCCAAGGAGAATTGAGGGGTCGGTAAATAAGATCGTTGCATCAGAACTTCAGTCAAGGTTGTATTTTTTGTCAAAGGGAAATGGCATTTATATTCTTGAGAACAACAGGCTGGAGAAAATTAAGAACACCGAGAATTACGAAATCAAAGATATTGCCGAGCAAGACAGAAATTCGCTTCTTTTAGCAACCACAGAAGGCTTGCTTGTGGTTGACATAGCAACTAAACGCATTGTTACTTTGAACAAACTGAACTTCCAGATCAACCAGATCCAGAAGTTAAAGACACTTCCAGGTCGTTATTTTATTTCAAGTGCCGAACATGGCTTTTTTCAGGTTTATCTCAGGGACACTGTCTCAGAGATTGAAGAGCATATTCAGGAAAAGGATTTTCCGGCTGTCGGTTTTTTCTTCCTGGAAGAATTCAGGGACGAGTTGTTTATCACCTGCAAAGACGAATCCTTTGCTGTTTACAACATTAAAAACCGGAGTTTGCAGCGGCTGGATGAAGATTATTTCAGGGCAAACGCAGCGTCTATTTTCATTGACAGAGAATTTAATATTTGGGTTGGTACAGTTGGCGTGGGCCTCTATTATTTATACAGAACAAATTTTGATTTTATTTATGTGAATAATGAGCCCGTTTTTGCGATGGTCCAGGATAGAAATAAGAATAGCTATTATGCAACAAACAATGGTATATTTTTATATGATCAATCCGGAAATCCGATTAAAAAAGTGACGCGGATCGGCTCGAAAGAACTGGGAAAAGTAAACGCCTTGCACCTTGACAATGAAGACAGGCTTTGGATCGGAACATCCGAGAACGGTCTGATTGTGTGCAACAAAGATAATTTTTCCAACATGCCGGTGGAATTCGCCGATATTCACCCAATCAGTATCAATGCTATTACAGCAAACGGTATAGACGACGAAATACAGGTGTGTACCAATCTTGCCGGAGTGTTCAGTTATCGTTCAGGTAAACTCATTCGACATCTTTCTGTTGAAAATGGTTTACTGCACAACAACATCTATTATGCTCTTAAGAATAAGAATGGTAACATATACTTTGCCACGCATCATACGGGATTTAATTTTTTAAAAGATGGGAAAATCTATGAGATAGAAATTAAGGATAGAAAATTAACTACAGATTTTAATTGTTTCGCTGAGGACCAGGAGGGTAATATGCTCATTGGTACAAATGGAGGAGGAATATATATTCTTAACAATGAGAACGTCCGTGCCTTTGAGAGGAATTCTGAGTTTGAATCAAAGTATTGCAAGGGTTTGTTGTTTGATAAGGAAAATAACCTCTGGACTATTCTTGGGGAAGACCTTTATAAATATTATCCAAAACAAAAGGTTTTAAAGAAAATTATTTTTGATGTAAATACGAGACGTTCAGTAGATTTGAATTCCTTTTACATGAACCGGGAAGGCGATGTTTTTATGTGTACTGGCAAATATGTCGTGGCAAGCAAAAATATTCCTGCATCAAAAAGTTCAACCTATCCCGCGCGCTCTTACTTGATGCGCATCCAGGTAAACGATTCTGTTATAAAACCGGCAACCCTGCTGGAATTACCCAATGGCAAATACACGATGAAGTTTGAGTACTCGGCTCTGGCTTTGAAAAATTCGGCACAGGTTGCCTTTCGATATATGCTTGAAGGGCGCGACGCAGGATGGTCGGAGATTACCAGGACAAGACACATCGAATTCCCGAATTTAACGGAAGGAGAATATACATTTAAAGTGCTTGCGATTAACAGCGAGGG
>JAEUTM010000502.1 GCA_016788025.1 Bacteroidia bacterium | reverse complement strand
AAATAAGTTCTGCGGAACTGACCTCTGTTTATCAAACGAATGTGTTTGCTCCATTTATCCTCACCCAAAAACTTGTGCCACTGATGGGAAGAAAATCAAAGGCTCATATTGTGAATATTAGCAGCATGGGCGGAGTGCAGGGTAGCAGTAAATTTCCCGGGCTTAGTGCTTATTCAAGCAGCAAAACAGCACTTTGTGGTTTAACAGAATGCCTTGCTGAAGAACTAAAAACAAATAACATTTCCGTTAACTGTCTTGCTATTGGGTCTGTTCAAACGGAGATGCTCGCCAAAGCTTTCCCTGGGTACAAAGCACCATTAAGCGCAAAACAAATGGCAGAGTTCATTTCAGATTTTGCATTAAACGGACATAAATACTTTAACGGTAAAATTATTCCTGTGTCCTCTACTACTCCTTAGTTTTATTTCTATGATGGATAAAAGCGACAGGCTGTTTAGTCATTCACATCGAAAATGGACATTAAGAACCGTTTTGATTTTATGCTTTGTCGCCAACTCCTCCCTGTTTTCACAGGTCCTCACACAAACGGTTAAAGGGACAATTATAGATAAACAAACCCAGGCTCCTATTCCGGGGGTTATTGTTCAGTTGCTTAACAGCGACCCTCCGCTTGGAACAAGCAGCGACGAAAATGGAAACTTCAGGATTCCTGATGTGCCAATTGGACGTTGGCAGATCCGGTTCAAATTTGTGAGTTACCAGGAAAAAGTCATCACCATTATCCTCAATTCGGGTAAAGAATCTGTTTCAAACATTGAGCTTGAAGAAAGCGTGATTGAAAGTGAGGAAGTTGTTATTACCGGCGAACAAGACAAAACTCAGACCAACAACAAAATGAGTACAGTGAGTTCAAGGGTTTTTAGTTCGGAGGAAGCTGCCCGGTATGCAGGTAGCAGAAATGACCCGGCCCGCATGGCTGCTAATTTTGCAGGTGTTAGCGGCGCTAACGACTCAAGAAACGACATTATTGTCCGGGGAAATTCACCTCTCGGAATTCTCTGGAGATTAAACGGGCTTGATATCCCAAATCCAAATCACTTTGGAAATTCGGGTTCCACCGGTGGCCCAATTAGCATACTAAACAATAATTCGCTCGATAATTCTGATTTCATGACTGGAGCATTTCCGGCGGATTACGGTAACGCAACAGCCGGTGTCTTTGATTTACGAATGCGTAAAGGTAATAACGAAAAACATGAATTTCTTGCCCAACTG
The DNA here is from genome assembly GCA_016788025.1 of Bacteroidia bacterium. GTDB lineage: Bacteria > Bacteroidota > Bacteroidia > B-17B0 > Aurantibacillaceae > Aurantibacillus. The sequence continues at coordinate 3,570 of JAEUTM010000502.1, read as the reverse complement.
GGCTTTAATGGATTTGAACTGGGCGCCGAAGGCCCTTTCTCCAAAAAGAAGAACTCCTCTTTTATGTTTAACTACCGCTACTCTACCCTCGCCGTATTTAAGGCGCTTCACATTGATTTCGGCACCGGTGATGCGGTCCCTCAATACCAGGATCTTACTTTTAAAACAGATTTTAATACGAAGCGTTTCGGTAAGTTTTCGGTCTGGGGTGTAGGTGGCTTAAGTTATGTTGCGTTGCTTGAGAGCGATAAAAAACAGGGGCAGGACCTCTATGGATTCAGTGCCCGCGATGTTTATTTCCGATCAAACGTTGGCGCCAGTGGCATTTCCCACACCTATCTTTTTAAGAATAACGCCTATTTAAAAACCAATTTCGGTGTGAGCGGCAGTTACAACAAAATCACCGCCGACCGCATCGACACCGCCTTTAAAACGCCTAACCATTTGAAACCCGAATATCGCCAGACAACCCAGAATATACGCTATTCGGCTAATACCAATTACAACAAGAAATTCAACTCCAGAAATTTTCTTACCGTGGGATTATATGGCGACATGTTTAATACGTTGTTTGTGGATAGTAATGATTTTCTTTTTGGAAACAACACCTTTGTTGTATTGCGCAACTACAAAGGCATTACAAGCCTTGCAAGGGGATTTGTTGAGCTTCAGCATAAATTCAGCGACAATTTCCTTATCAATGTAGGATTGAGTGACCAGTATTTTTTATTGAATAATAGTAACGCCGTGGAACCTCGTTTGGGTTTAAAATACTCCATAAACAGAAAACAATCCCTTAGCCTGGGTGGAGGTTTGCACAGTCAGCTTCAACCGATTTACGTTTATTTTGCAACCGACAACAGCAGCGGTAAACCAGTGGAAACCAACAGGGATCTAGACTTCACAAGGGCTGCACACGCAGTGCTCGCTTACGACAATAATTTCAGCACAAATTTCAGGCTAAAAACAGAATTATATTATCAATACATATACAATGCGCCTGTGAAAAATTATTCTGACTATTTTTCTGCCTTGAATCTTGGTGCGGATTTTACCAGTCCAAACGTGAGTAATCTTGTAAGTAAAGGCACTGGTTATAACTATGGACTTGAAATAACACTGGAAAAATTTTACAGCAAAGGCTATTACTTCCTCTTTACTTCAAGTTTGTTTGAAAGTAAATACCGGGGAAGCGATGGGATACTTAGAAACACTGCATTCAACGGCAATTATGTTTGTAATCTCCTTGGAGGAAAAGAGTTTAAGATCAGGCAGAAACACACTGTAAGTTTTGATGTGCGGGCCACATACGCAGGCGGGAAACGTTACACACCAATTGACCTGCAGGCAAGCATTGCTAAAGGAGATGAAGTAAGGGACGGATCGCGGGCATACGAAGAAAGATATTCGCCCTATTTTAGAGTGGACGTAAAACCTGGCTACCGTTATAACGGACGGAAGATAACCCATGAATTTAGTGTGGACATCCAGAACATCACCAGGAATGAAAATGTATTTCAGCAATCTTATGATATTACACATAAAACAATCAAAACAGATTACCAGCTGCGATTTTTTGTCATTCCTCAATACAGGATCTATTTTTAGTCGAAAATTGAGGCCTCTTTTTCAGTGTTAGCGGATTTTTGAAGTGGGTTATTAACAACTAAACCCTTTTAATTAACAAGTAATTTTAACAAAAATCGTAGTGCCTCCAAATACCCCGATTTGGGCCGCGTCAATATCAAAAAAAGGTGTATATTCGTTGAGTAATTCAAAGCCGAAAGCCATGTTAAGAATCAAGAATTTAATGTTAATACTGGGTCTATTTTTAATTCCCGGTCTAGCTTTATCACAATCACCCAAAAAATACTGCGACGCAGCAGAAAAATTCGAAAAAGCCAAAAACTACGAAGGTGCAATCGAAAACTATTCGAAAGCCATAGAAATGGACCCGAAATTCGAGAAGGCCTATATATCACGTGCTCTTTGCTACGAAAAAATCAATTTTAAAGTAGAAGCTGTTGAAGACTACAAAAAGGCCATGGCATTCAACCCGAAAGAGAAAGAATACTATTACAATGCTGGTCGTTTGTTGTTTGAACTTGAGAAATACAAGGACGCAGACGAGATGTTACGCAAAGCTCTGGAGCGCGACAAAGGTTACACTGAGGCTATTGCAATAGAAGTTCAAACCATGTTTAAACTGAAAGATTATAATTATGGTTTAACTGTAACTCAACTGGCTATTGACGACAAAAAAACTCCAAATACACTTTATAATCATGCAGTAATGCTTGACAGCTTGAAGAACTACGTTGAAGCTGAGAAGTTTTACAGGAATTCAAAAAACTCAGATCCTAAATTCATTCCCGCTTATGTAGGTATGGCCTTAACACAGTTAAAGCTTAACAAAAATGAAGATGCGATGAAAACATGCGAAGATGCTTTGACGAAAGATGGCAATAACATCGACGTTTTTTACGCTAAGGCTCTTGTAAATGCTGCTAAAAAAGACTATCAAAATGCAATTAATGAAATCACCAAAGTGATTCTTACCAAACCGAGCCCAAGCGTTTACATGTTAAGGGCCTCTTTCTACTCGGTACTTGGACAACATCATAACGCTATTAATGATTACGGACAGGTAGTGAAATTAGATGACAAGAACATCTACGCATTCCTTGCCAGAGCTAACGCTAACGAACAAATTCAGAACTTCAAAGCAGCGTTGACTGATTATAACAAAGTTGCGTCACTGGCTAATGGCGATGAAAAAATCGATGGCATTGTAAAACAGGCTAAAGTGAAGATCTTTGAACTTAACAGGGAAACCAATAAACCTGAAATTGAACTTACTTCGCTGAAATCGGAACATAACACCGTGAAAATCTCTTCTGATAAAACTGAGATCATTCTGAAAGGTGTTGTAAGAGATGCCAGCTTAATTAAGAATATCAATGTTAACTCGGGTACAGCTGTGTTCTCTATGGATTCACTAAATCCGACTTTCACAGTTAAAGTAAACGAACTGCAAAAGCTGAATGAAATAACAATCAGCGCAACTGATGTTTATAACAATACTCAGATTACTCAGTACAAAATAGAAAAAACTGAAAGTGATAAACCGGTTATTGCAATTGAAACGCCAATCGCAACTTTTGAAAATGAGATCTTTATTGATAACAACAACCAGGACATCTACCTGCAAGGTAAAATCAAAGACGCTAGTTTGATTGAATCGATTAACGTTGACGGAGTAACGGCGTCTTTTAATCCTACTCTGCTAAATCCTGAATTCTCCACGCAAATTAAAATTGCTGAGAAATCAAAGATTACGGTTACTGTAAAAGATATCTATGGGAATGAAAATATCCAGGTTTACACACTAAACAGAAGCGCCGCAACTGCTGGTATCGATAACCCAATGGGCAATACCTGGGTTGTATTTATCGAAAACAGCAAATACATCAGCTTCCCAAGTCTTGAAGGTCCGACGAAAGACGTAACTGCTATGAAGTCTGCTTTGGCTAACTATAAAATTACCAAAGTGATTACCAAGAAAGACAT